>NZ_CP159332.1:2706329-3007032 GCF_045057105.1 Maribacter sp. LLG6340-A2
AGGAATATGAAATTCTGTTGGATGAATTAAGACGTTATAACCCTGAGTTGTTAGATAAGGAACGTTTAATTTGCATTTCTAAAAGTGATATGTTGGATGAGGAACTTATGGACGAAATGAAGGCGGAATTGGATAGTGAATTTGGCGATACTCCCTTTATGTTCATATCTTCAGTTGCCCAAATGGGTATAGTAGAACTAAAAGATAAACTTTGGGCAATGCTTAACGATTAAGATTCATTAATATGAAGCAGTATTTAAAAAATATTGTTGAAATTAACGATAACCGATCCAGTAGGGTTTTTGCGTATTGTATACAAGCTTTAATATTTATTTCCATTGTTTCGTTTTCTTATGAAACGGTTCCTGACCTAAAGCCTTTAACAAAAAAGATACTTAGGGCAATAGAAATTTTTTGTGTTGTGGTTTTTACCATAGAATATCTTTTGCGTATTTATGTAGCTGACAACAAAGGAAGATTCATTTTTAGTTTTTATGGCATCATAGATTTTCTGGCCATTCTGCCATTTTATCTCTCGCTGGGCATTGACCTTAGGTCGTTAAGGGCGTTGCGGTTCTTGAGATTGTTTCGTAAACTCAAATTAATGAGGTACAATAGGGCTATTAAACATTTTACCAAAGCTATATCTATGGCTAAGGAAGAAATATTATTGTTCCTTATCGTTACCTTGATTTTAATCTATTTTTCTGCTGTAGGCATCTACTATTTTGAGCATGAGGTACAACCTGATAATTTCTCATCAATTTTTGATAGTTTATGGTGGGCCATAATAACCCTTACTACTGTTGGGTATGGTGATGTGTACCCAATAACCGCAGGAGGTAAGGTATTTACATTTTTCATTTTAATGATCGGCTTGGGCATTGTTGCCATACCAACGGGCATTATTTCGTCTGCATTAACAAAGTCCGTAGATAAAAAAGATACCAACTAACATTTGTTAGCCTCTTGATAAGGTAATGGAGATGTAATTTGTAATAGGCCCTTAGTCGAATAGCGCGTTAAAAAACTTTTTAACTCTTATATTTTCTGTAATTTTAAGAAAATACAATGCTATGAGAATTTTAATCTGTGGTGCTTTATTCCTATTTTTTACATCTTGCGCATCAATTAAGGTCAATTACGATTATGATAGTCAAACCGATTTTACGACCTATTCTACCTATAACTATTTTGGGGATATGGAGACCGGTCTAAACGGGTTGGACGAGAAAAGACTAATAGATGCAATGGACAACGCTCTTGGCGAAAAAGGATATATGTTTGCCGAAGAGCCCGATCTTTTTATCAATATTAAAAGCACGGTTTTTCAATCTCAAGGAGGTAATAATGTTGGAGTAGGACTCGGCGGTGGCGGAGGTAATGTTGGTGGTGGAGTATCAATTGGTATTCCTGTTGGCGGACCTAAATTGACTCGTGAACTCCAAATTGATTTTGTTGATGCCAATAAAGACATGCTTATTTGGCAAGCCATAAGTGAAAGTCCGTTTCGTGAAGGGGATACTCCTCAAGAAAAATCGGAAAAACTAAGAGCTATAGTTGATAAGATTTTTAGTAAATATCCACCTGAATAGGTTTACTTTACTTTAATGACATAAGTGGCTATAAGATAGTCTTTGGTCGAAATATGAACATCATAAAGTCCTTTTTTAGTAAACGTTTGCTGTAAGCTAATCTCGTTCTCTTTTCTACTATTTTCAGGAGTAACGATTTTTTGACCGCCTCCCTTATTCAGTAATAAATGTATTTCATCATTGAACAATTCAGGGACTTTTAATTTGAACGTTACCGCAGTTCCTTTTGTAATTTGATGATGCATGCGCTCTGGGGCTATGGGAATAATAGGCGCTAAAAATGCTTCCTTATAAACTACCGGTGCATTGATAAACGTTTTAAAAGCATCATCGTTAGGGCTGTGGGTGGTATCTTTTTCAATTGGGAAATGGTTTTTTGCAAACAGTGTGGGTTCCGCAAGAAAATAGCCATCAAAGTAATTTGCATTGAACATAGGTTCACCGTTTAAGATGACAGTTTCTCCTGCAGACCAAGTTGCATCGCACCAGTACCAAGTATCGTTTATTTTTATTCTGTTCCAAGAATGATTGGGTGCACTATCTTCTTCTAAACGTAATGTAGGCGTTCGTCCGTAACCATCTACAATATCACACTCAAATCCTGCTAAATTTATCATTTCCTTTACCAGGTAGGCGTAGCCTGTACAAGCCGTTTTTTTATTTTCCAGTAAAGCTTTAAACACTTTTGGAGTTCTGGCTGTATTCCAATCTAAAAAAGCTTGCCGGTCCTTAGCAAGCCTTTTTCTTTTGTGGCTTATTTTTTGGTAAGACGAATAATCATTTTCAATGTTAGTGCCGATCCAAGTATAAATAGCCCTTATTTTTTCAACATCGGTTGGTAACGATGCTGTTAGATTATAGGTAAGTACAGGCAAGTTTGTTAGGCTTGCACCTGTATAATTCTGTGCAATACTATCCGCTTTTTTAAAATCTATTTCAGAGAAATCTGATCGTTGGGCAAAACAGGAAATTGAAAGTAATAATGTTGCTAAGAGAACAATTTTCATTTTTTAAAAATGTCTGCAATCTTCTGAAAAATGTTTCTTTTGCTGGTGTAGGCTCCTGTAATAACAACTTCGCCCATTAACTCCACATCGTAAGTGTCAAAAGAAATATTGATATCAATATTGGAATTTCCACTTGCTTCTACTTTATACGTTTTGGTTTCGTAACCAATAAAACTAAAGACTAAAATGTCATTTTCTGCCAATTGTTGGGGAAATTCAAACTTACCATCAAAATCGGTTTGGGTACCAATGGCTGTTCCTTTTAAAACAACATTTACACCGGGTAAGGGTTCGTTAGCCTCATCTACAATGCTACCTGTTACCGTGTATTTTTCTTGAACGGTTTCAACATACGAGGAGATATCGCCCATAATATTAGAAGTGGTTATCTCAATCGGTGTTTCAGTGCTTGCTGTTCCTTGTGCCGATACATTCGTCGCGCAAAGTGCCAATAATGAAAAGCCCATCATTGCTATTCCTTTGTGAAGTATAGTATTGTTCATTGTATGTAATGTGTTAGTTTCATACGTTTTAAGTTGTGATGCCTTAAACATACCACATGTATTTTTATTAAAGCTCAAATGCTTTATAAGCTCAGGGTCAGATAACTTGGTGAAATCTATAACTTCTTTTTCACAGCTTTGGCAAAATCCTCCTTTTTCGGTTTTATTAAAATTACTAAATTTTTCTTTGCATGGTTCTTTTACGGCAAGGGTGAATGTACTTTTCATAATGTTATGGTTTTAAATCTATATCTCTAAAGTATGTTGGAACCCGGTCTTTTGAAATGAACAATGAGTGTATAAGTGGTTTCAGTGAGTTAACAACATATAGTGCTGTTTTATTGATCAATTATTTTGAATACAAATGATTAAATATCAGAGGTTAAGGATGGTGGTAAATAGTGAAATAAATATGTTTAGAATAAAATCCTGTTATTTTTGTAACAAAACTCAAAACGAGCGTCGTATAGACCGACACGTTTAAAATTAACTCACAAATGAAAAAAGTGTATTTATTGGCTGCCGGTTTGGTAGCCCTGGCTTCTTGTAAAGAAGAAGCGAAACCTACTGCTGAGGCAGAAAAAATTCCTGGTATCGTTCTCGCCAATATGGATACCACCCAAAACCCAAAATCAGATTTCTATAATTATGTGAATGGAAATTGGATGAAGTTTACAGAAATACCAGATGATAGAACCAGTTGGGGAGGTTTTAGCGTACTTCGTAAATCTACAGATGACGATGTATTGAAGATTTTGGCTACGGCTAAGGAAAGTGGTAATTACGCCGCAGATACCGATCAAGCCAAGGCATTGGCAATTTTTGATACTAAGTTGGATACCGCCGCTAGAAATAAAGCGGGTATTGCTCCGTTAGATGAGGCTTTCGAAGCTATTGCTTCTGTTAAAAATTTGAATGACCTACAAACTGTTATCGCTAAAAATGCTGCAGTTTCTACACCGTTTATAAGTATTGATGCAGGTGCTGATTTAAATAATAGTAGCATGAACGCCGTGTATTTAGGTGCCAACGGATTAGGATTGCCAGATCGTGATTTCTACTTTGATGAAGATGAGAAATCTGTAGAAATTCGTGAAGAATACAAGAAGCACGTATCTAGAATGTTACAGAAACTTGGAGATACTGAAGCTGAGGCTACTAAGGCTGCCGATAAAATTCTTGCTTTGGAAACACAATTGGCAGAACCACGTTTAAACAAGGTTGAGCGTAGAGATGCTAGAAATTATAACAACCCAAGAACTATTGCCGAGGTTGATAAAATGTTGTCTACCATTGACATGAATAAGTTGATATCGGACCTGGGAATCACTAAAAAATTTGATACGCTTTTGGTAACGCAATTGAGATATACGGAGTATTTGGACAAGTTCTTAGAAACGACTCCGATCGAGGATATTAAAACTTTGGTTAGATGGGATACGTTCAACAATGCTGCCGGTAGATTAACAACAGATATTGAAACTGCCAATTGGGAGTTTTATAGCAAGTTCTTAAGAGGTGCTAAAGAACAACGCCCAGCAGATGAGCGTGCGTTGGCTACGGTAAACGGTACTGTTGGTGAAGCACTTGGACAGTTGTATGTTGATGCTAAGTTTCCGCCAGAGGCAAAGGCAAAGGCAGAGCTAATGATCGCTAACGTTATAGATGCTTTTAAGGAACGTATTTCTGTTTTGGATTGGATGAGCGATTCTACGAAAACAAAAGCAATTGAAAAGTTAGATAAGTTTACCGTGAAAATTGCATATCCCGATAAATGGGAAGATTATTCTACTATGGAAGTTTCTGGAGATAAGTCTTATTTTGAAAATATGACCGCAGTAGATAAATGGGGAGAATTAAAAAACTTCGCTGAAATAGGTGAGCCTGTCGATAAAACTAAATGGGGAATGTCTCCACAGACCGTAAATGCATATTTTAACCCATTGAACAACGAGATTGTTTTTCCTGCAGCAATTTTGCAACCTCCTTTCTATAACTATACCGCTGATGAAGCTGTAAATTATGGAGGTATAGGTGCTGTTATCGGTCATGAAATTTCTCATGCTTTTGATGACAGTGGCTCTCGTTTTGATGCTGATGGAAATCTTAAAAACTGGTGGACAGAGGAAGATTTAAAAGCTTTTACAGAAAGAGCAGATGCATTAGCCGTACAATACGATAGTGTTATGGTATTGCCAGATGTTTACGTGAACGGTAAATTTACCTTAGGTGAGAATATTGGTGACTTAGGCGGATTGTTAGGTGCTTATGACGGTTTACAGAAATACTATGAAGAAAACGGTCGTCCGGAGGATATTGATGGTTTCACCGCAGAGCAGCGTTTCTTTATGTCTTGGGCTACAGTTTGGAGAACAAAAAGTAGAGATGAGGCTTTGAGAACACAGATCAAAACTGACCCACATTCTCCTGGTATGGTAAGAGCTACGCAGCCATTATTGAACATTCAAGCGTTTTACGATGCTTTTGATATCAAAGAAGGTGATGATATGTACCTTGCTCCAGAAAAGAGAGTTCATATTTGGTAAACTATTTTTAGTATAATAGAAAAGTGCGCTACAATGTAGCGCACTTTTTTTGTTTTAGTTCGTCATTGCGAGGAGTTTTTCGCGACGAAGCAATTTGTCTGTTCATGTTTGCGAGTTAATTTTAGTCAGTTAACAAACAGATTACTTCACTACGTTCGTAATGAGGTTAATTTTCTACAGAAACTCGTACTCCTTCACTATGACTAGTAAATTCTGGGGCGTACATGCTTTCAATTGTTGTAATACCGTTACTGAAATTACCTGAATTGTTTACCCGTACATCATATTCAAAGACATAGACGCCTTTTGGTAAATAGTCAAAAAAGAAATTGGTGCTAGCATCTTTCGTGCTTTCGTAATACCCCAATCCGTCTTGCCATTTATATCTAGAAATTACGTTAACGGGCTCAAAACCTGCCGCTCTCATATCTTTCATATGTATAAACTCCATATCTCTGTCCGATCGTAGCTCTATTCTTATTTTAACCAAATCTCCTACTTTTAAAGCAGTATTATCCATTACTTCGGAAATTACTTCCCCAGTATCGGTATTCTTCTTCAAAAAGATTTTTTTCTTTAATTGTAGTGGAGTCTCTGCACTGGTTATTTTGTCCAAATCCTCAAAATATTGCCAGTACAATGCGCCCCAAGCTATACCGTTTCCTTTTTTACTTATTTGTACTTCGCCCATTTTAGGAGTTATTTCGGCAGTATTCCAAGAAGTTTTAAAATACCCTGTGCCTGCTTCAATTTTAACATCCTCCAATGTAGAAGGCTCCAATTGTTCCCCTCCAATCAAGACATCGACTGCATCGGTTACCGATAACCAATTGCTTCCTTGCAATAGCAATGCATACACTGCTTCGGTAGTTGCTTTGGTGGTGCTCCATTGGTTGGTCTGCTTATTTTTTAATAACCAGATTTTAAGATTATCTATAGTCTCAATATCGGTAGGTCGAATTTCAGAAAATGCTTCAATCAATAAAGCTTGTGTTTCTATAGGTGCTTGATGCCAAAACCAAGAACTGGTATTGCTTTTCCAGTACATGCCCAATTCATCATTGGTAATGCTATTTTCTTCTAAAGCCTGAATTATTTTTGAAGCTGTTTTTGTATCATCCGTTCTTTGAAATGTTAATGCTAACATTCCTTGGGCATACAATCCTCTTTTTGTCCAGTATTTTTTGGCTTGTTCAATATAATAAGCAATGATTTTGTCTACTTTTTTAGACGTTTCAATATCTTTGAAGAAGCTTCTCATGTATAAATAATGAACCTGATTTGCACTTAGGTGGTCATCATTTATATTAGAGGTATGTTTCTTCATCTCTTCATATTCCTTAACGAATTCGTTATCGAGATAGTCAATTGCTTTTCTAATCATTTCTGATTTAGAATTGAATGAAATTGATAAATCATCTGTATTGGTGTCTTCAGAGGTAGTTAATTTGTTCAAATGCCCCATGCCCGTAACGATATGTTGGGTAATATATCTGTTATCTGGTCCACCGTTGAACCATGCCCAAGCTCCGTTTGAATTCTGATTCTGAATAAGCTTGTTCAAAGCCGATTGCTGCTCGTTTTTCATTTTGTTTATATTGAACAACAAGCCTATTCTTTTCTTTTGCTCGCTTTCAGATTGTGCATCTCGTAACCAAGGTGTTTCTTGAACTAATAAAGACTTTAATTCTTCATTCTTTTCAAGATTGCTCAATAAGGCATCAGAACTTGCCCATTGATCGAACACTTCTTGTATTCTTGGGTTACTATTGGCTATATAACTTGCTAGTGAATTGGCATAGTATCTTGAGAACGTTTGCTCGTTGCAATCATAAGGGTACTCCATTAAGTAAGGCAAGGCTTGTACTGCATACCACGCAGGATTGGAAGTCATCTCCAAAGTCAGTTTGTGATGTTTTAAAGACGCCGAATTCGTGTTCTTTAATTTATCAAGAGTTAACGTTTTGGTTTGATTACTACGAACCCACATGGGTAAGGTTTCGGTTACTAATGTTCTGTTAGACAAAACGGGCAACATATTTTGTTCACCATCGGAGAAATCACCAGCTTTTGCAATGACTTTGTATTGAACAGTTTGCAATCCTTCAGGTATTTTAAGACGCCAAGAAACTTGGGTGTTTCCCATAGTGTCTACTTCAAAGGATTTTGCTTCAAGAATATCTGGCGATTCCATCAATTCTTTAGTAATATCTGTACCAGTTAGTCCATCTGTCAGTTCTAACTTTGCCTGACCGGATAATAATTTTTGTGTTAAATTGGAAATTTTGGTGCTTATGGTAATGGTGTCCCCTTCACGTAAAAAGCGAGGAGCATTTGGTATGACCATTAACTCTTTCTGGGTGACGGTATTTAATTTGGTAATACTACTTTCCAGTTCTTTGGTATGCGCCAAAAGTTGTACGTTCCAACGGGTCAAAGCTTCAGGAGAAGTGAAGTTGAACGAAACATTTCCTTCTTTATCAGTCTTTAATTGGGGAAAGAAGAAAGCGGTTTCTTGAAGATTCTTTCTAATTTTTACTGATTCAAAATCTGTTTGTAGCGTTTCTTCTGTTTCTGCTTTGGGATCCGTAATATCAACCCCCGCAACTTTTCCGGATAACTCACTTTCTACATCATTAGCTGCATAACCAACAGTAACCACTTCTTCTAACATGGCATTATCCGTCATCATGCCTGTTGGTGCGGCCGATCTAGATATTTTTCGTGATTCAAAGAAATTACCGAAATTTCCAAAATTTAGACCAAACATATCAAAAGCATCAAATTGTATATTTGGATATTTATGGTTGGTATTGTGCGCAAATGTTTGGAAGTCAATAGTAGAAAAACTTCTGTACGCATTTACTCTTCTTTGCGAATAATAATTTGGCTTGCTTAACGGATTAAAATACCAAGCGTGGGGTTTAAACTGGTCTAAAGAAGCATCGTACATACTTGCTAATAGCTCGGCACTTACTTTTTCGCCTTTAGGTCCTTTTATTTTAAATGACCAAGTTTCTTCTGCACCAGGGGCAATTTTGTCCCTAAATGTCATGGTTTCTATTTGAAGATCGCTAGAAGGGTAGGGCACGGCAACCATATAATTACTCGCTTCAAAATCATTGGCAAATGCATAGCTATAGGATACCAAGAATCCGCCTAAATCATTTTCGGTAACAGGTACAGTAATGGTTTGGGAATTATTGTTGAGTGTAATTACTTTTTCCTTATAAACCTTTTGGTCTTTTTCGACCACAACGGTAATATTCAGATTTTCGGCACTGGAAAGAAAGGTAATCTGTGCCTTGTCTCCAACCTGGTATTGCTGCTTATCCGTTTTTATCTGGAACAATTGATTATCTGCCAGGGTATTTTCATTACCGGTAAAGGTAATGATGGCAACATCTTTCACTATTTGTCCAAATTTATCTTTTGAGGTCAGTTCTAGCTTGTATTTTCCAGACTCCCAATTTTTGGTTTTCCCGAAACTTATCTTATTTGATTCGCCAGTATCAAATTTAGATGACCAGACCATTTTTCCTTTTTCCCACTGGTTAGGGTCGTCCTCATTATTAAAGGCGTCATGCGGATAAAGAGTTTTGAATTCTTTTGGGGTAAAACCGGCATAGTCCGGTGCTGCCCAAGGTCTTTGGCGTAAAACCTGATTGGGTGCCTGTAGTTTGTATAAGCTTACTTCGCCACTGGCTGCCACAAATTGGCCATTTAAATTTGTACTCTCAATATTGAAGTCGTTATTTTTTAGAGTTTTGTCTATTGTATTGGCGACTATTACATCTACGTTCAATGCATGATAACCTACGGCTACATTGGTAACGGTGCTTCGTGTTTCGCCATTGATATCGGTAACATCGGCGGTAACTTCGTAGTTAAAAGTGGGTAGGTTTTCTTTTTTAATGCTATTGTCAGGTATCGCCTTAAAAGTGATTTCGTAATTACCGGATGCATCTGTAACGGTTTCCCCTTGTACAATTTCTTGAGAAGAACTATTAAAATATGGTCTGGACCAATAATACCAGAGGGGAAAATTCACCACACGTTTTACACGGTAAACTACTTTGGCATCTGAAATAACACTACCTGCATATGCCGTTGCCTTACCTTTAACACTGATACTGTCGTTTACTTTGTACGTCTCTGTAATCGGCTCAAAATTTGTTTCAAATTTTGGTCGTTTATACTCTTCTACAGATATATTGGTATATCCGTTAATATTTAATTTATCTGAATATGCGCGAATTGAAAACTGACCTGTAAGTCCGGAAGTTGGGAGCATGAATTCACCTGATACAGAACCATATTCGTTGGTCTTTAAATGAAGTGTTTCAATTTCTTGACCGTTTACGTCACTCAATGTTACTTGAACACTGGTGCTTTCTAAAATGTTGGATACCCCATCATCTTGACTAATGGCTATTCCTTTAAAAAAAACGGGCTGACCTGGTCTATAAATACTACGGTCGGTAAATAGAAAACACGAATAATTTATGTTAGCGCTATTCTGTTGGTAGCTTCTGCTGATATAATATTCGCCAAAATAGGCAGTGTTTTTATCTTTTTTGACAATGATGCTTACGTTGTTCCAATTGTTCTTGTTTTTTTCAATTGAAATAAATCCTGTTTTATCAGATACAAAAGATTCACTTTTTAATCCGTCTTGGTAGTTTTTACGGTAGCTCAATTGTATGGTGGCATTGGTAATGGGTTTCCCATTATTCCTATCGATTATCTGGTAATACTGATGTGTATTGGTTTGGGTTTCTACAATGGCGAAATCCGTTGCTTGTACCGTAGTGTAGCTAAAAACTGGTTTTTTCTCATTCGTAGATTCAGCTGCCAATATGTATACTCCGTTTTCTAGGGCAGGAAGCTTGATCTCTGTGCTATGTAATTGGTAATCATGCACTGTTTTTAAGTCTGCAGACCATGATTTGGATACCGGTAATTTTTTGATAAAGGATTCCTTTTCAGCATCCGGATACAACTCTTTTAATGTTTTAAGTTGTTTCTGTGTGATTTTATATGCATTTAAACTCAGGTTTTCAATAATCTTGTAATGGACCAAAAGCCTGCTGGTAGTTTGGGTTGGTATATGTTCCTCCGCTTTTAGACGTATTGATACTTCTTGAATTTGAGATTTTAAAGCCATACATTTTTCAGCCCCTAAACTATTGGGAAAACGTGCAATGACACTGTCGCAAAGATCAACGGCTTCTTTAAGTTTCCATTGATGGTCGGTTTGGGTTAAAGGCTCATAAGTTTGCCCTATTTTTTGGTAGTATTTAGCAATTTCATAGGTGTATAACCCAGAAAGCGGACTATGATTAATATGTTCTGCGGAGTTTTCAAGTACCTCTAAGAACAGGTTGTCCTTATTGCTGAATGTTGCATGACTATGAATAAAATTTAGCCGTTCAATATCAACGAATACCAAAGGATTCATATCTGGATTGCCAAAGTGAAACGCCACTAATTCTTGGTAAATGCCTAATGCCTTTGCTTGTAGCGATAGTGTACCCGTTTTATCAATACTTAAGAAGCTAGCCGTATATGCTTCACATAAAATCGCTTCATCTTCAATTTCAAAAGCATCGGCAGCTTTGTTAATATTGTTTTCGCTAGTGGTATAAAACTTTAAAGCGGTATGTGCCAATAGATCATATAGGGTGGGTCTGTATATTCTGCTTTCTTCTTCAGTATATAGTATTTCATCAAAATCTGAAATAGGTAAACTTTGGGTTTTCTCCGCATCATCTAACGATGCAGAAAAATGTATATCTATTTCCTTAAATAATGTATTAAGGTCCCAGGTTCTAAAATCTACGGAATCTACCTTGTTTTTCGTAGTTGTTCTATTGTAAAATCTATACCTGTTGTTTTGAAAATGTTGCCAGTATAAATTGGCTAAATGACTGTGTAGAATTTGTTTGGTAGGCGAATCTGCAATTTCAATTTCAGATTTGAATTCATTGATGATATTTAATTTGGCATTCTCTTCAAGCGTCATGGCGTAGTTAGACTTGTGAAGTAACGCCTTTATGGTCTGTATGCTGTTGTTCTCTTCTTTTGCTTTGGTAAATATATTTTCTACCAGTTTTAATGCAGATTTGGTTCTTTTTTCCTGCTCATGTGCATCAACTTGCTTCCAAAGTTGATTGTAGGCATCATTTTGCTGGGCATTACCAAATTGTGAACACATGAATACTGTTAAAATTAAATATAGTTTTTTCATCATAGTAAAATTACAATACAAAACTGTGCCAATTAAATTATTCAATCAATCTAAAATTAGTAAAAGGTATTTTTGGATTAGTGAGTATGACTATTTCTCCAAATTATATGGGTACGCCCTCTATATTTAGGGTGCTTAGCTAATTCAATAAACTCGGATGGATTTCTAAATAAAAAATGAAGGTATGCGAAGTGATCATTTCCTATTTTAGAATGATGTACTTTTTTACTGCTGTTTTTTCTTGTGCACAGCATTCATTAAGTGCATAAATAATTTTTATTACCCATGTAACATGTGGATTTCCAACAAACATGAACATAATTTCTTGAATGCGATTACATGGATTTTAAAAGTCCGCCATCTATAGGAATATTTGTTCCAGTTATGTATGCAGCATTGTCAGAGGCGAGAAAAGTGGCCAAATAACCATATTCCTTTGGGTCGCCTATACGTTTTAGAGCTACTTTGGACTCCATTTCCTCTCTTACCTGACTTTGCGGTATTCCTAGTTGCTCCGCTTTTTTTGCATTTAGCTGCGCAATACGATCGGTGTCAAAATATCCTGTTAAAACATTGTTTACCGTAATGTGGTATTGACCAACATCCGTAGCCAATGATTTTGCCCATGTGACCACTGCAGCACGTATAGAATTGGATAGTGCTAAATAGGATAACGGTTCTTTTACTGATACGGAGGCTACATTGATGATACGTCCCCAATTTTGTGATATCATATGTTGCATTGCCAATTCTGTAGTAAACACCACCGTTTTAAAAAGTAAATCAAAAGCTTCTTGATAATCTGGAACTTTTTTTTCCAACGTGGAACCTGCTGACGGACCTTGGGTATTATTGACCAAAATATCTACGGTATTATGATTGAAGTAGTTGCGCATAAGCTGCTGAAACCCATTAAAATCATTAAAATTTACCACTATAAATTGATGCTGTTGCCCTTGGTCAGTTGGTAGTTCGGCAACAATATTTTGTAGCTTTTCTTTACTGTGGGACATTAAGGTAACGCTTGCACCACTTGCAGCCAACTGCTGGGCAATTGCTTTGCCTATGCCACCACTACTACCACCCACCAATGCTTTTTTATCTTGTAAGGAAATGTTCATGTTCTAAGTTGTGTTTAGGGTTTGTAGTTGTCCTTTTTTTATTACAAATTGGGAATTGATTTACTGACTATCTGTATTCATCACGTGTAGGGCTAAATACATCCAATAATTTACAATCTGTCAAAGCTTTACCGCTATGTTTTTGATGAGGTGCAATAATGACAATATCTCCCGGACCGTAAATTTGGGTGTTGCCATCCAATGTAAATTCAAAATCACCCTCCATAACATGCATAATCTGTTCGTTCATATGGGCATGTTCCGGTACTACGGCATCTTTTTTTACCTCCCAGAATGCCAAACTCATATTTTGGGTATGTATTAATTTGCCATGATAGCCGGGCATAATTTCCTTAGAAGGAATATTGACAAGGTTTAAGCTCATAAAATGATGTTTTAGCATACTAAGATAAATTAAAGGATTACAAAAGAAAAGCCTCCTTGGGAATTCCAAGGAGGTTTTCTTTTTAACAGGTATATTCTTTATGGTTTTTCGCTGTTGTAATCCCAACCTATGACCACAAACTCGCACCTACGGTTCCATTCATGGTCCTCTTCGGTACAATCTTGCTCTGTGGCACATTTTACAATTGGCTTAGATTCCCCATATCCTTTAGATACGATCCTACCGGATTCAATACCGTTTTTAACTAAGAACTCCTTGGCGGAATCTGCACGTTTTTGAGAAAGGTCCTTATTATATTTTCCATTTCCCCTAATATCGGTATGGGTTCCTATTTCAATAATAATTCCCGGGTTGTTCTTCATTACATCTATGACCGTTTTTAAGCGCTCCCTAGATTCCCTTCTTAAGTACCAAAGGCTATAATCAAAATGAATTTCCTCTGTTTTAATTATAGTACGGTCGGTTTCCTTGACCAAGGCAGATTCATTGGCTAGGGCATTTTCTATTTTTTTGGCTATGGCCTGTTCTGTCCTAACTTTCTCTTGAAGGCGTTCTTTTGCCTTGCGCTCTTTTTCCTCTAAAGTACGCTGTGCCAATAGTTGTGCTGCCTTTTTTTCTTCCTCAAGTTTTTTAATGGCCAAGGCTTCCGCACGCGCTTTTTCTTCCGCTAGCTTTTTTTGCTCGGCAATGGCCTTGATTTTTTCACGCTCCGTTATGGAATATAAGTCCATGGACGCATCATTAGTGGCATTGCGTTCTTTATTGGTAATTATGTTTTTATTATTTGGTTCATAACCAGCTTTTTCCGCTTTTAGGGTATAGGCAGTTTCGCAATCGGCATTAAAATAAAATGCTCCATCTTCTTTGGTGGTAACCGTTTCAATGAGGTTGTTTGCATTATCCAAATATTGAACCCTTACCTGGGCAAGTGGTTGTTTGGTGGTGCGGTCGGTTATAATTCCTGTGATGAATTGTTTGCAATCTTCTATAATTAAATCTTTGGTAATGGTGAACTCATAAATATCATCACTGCCTTTTCCCGTGGGTCTATTAGACGCAAAGTATCCCGTTTTATTATCTCTGTTCAATACATAGGAAAAATCATCATAACCGCTGTTGACAGGTTGTCCCAAATTATCTGGTCGTTGCCATTTACCTTTAATATTTTTGGAAATAAAAACATCCAATAAGCCAAAACCTGGGTGTCCGTTAGACGAAAAATATAAAGTGCCATCTGGTGATAGAAAAGGAAATTGTTCCTTTTTATCGGTATTAATTATTGGCCCTAAATTTACAGGAGTACTAAAGGAATTGTCAGCCTGTATGGTAACTTCGTAAATATCGAACGAACCATAGCCACCTGGCCTGTCAGATGCAAAATACAGTTTTGTTCCGTTAGCATTAAGTGTTGGGTGTTCATTGGAATATTCATCACTATTAAAGGGTAGCTCCGTTATTTGCTTCCATTCGCCATTTTCTAAGCTTGCACGATAAATTTTTAGATTTGATATTTTCTTATCATCGGTCTTTCGCTTTCCATTTTTGAAATTGTTCCTGGTAAAATAAAGGGTTTTACCATCAGCTGATATGGTAAACGGCCCTTCGTGTAAGCGTGAATTTACTTGCCCGTAAAGTTCACTACTTAAGCTATCTCCAAGCATTTGTTTATCTAACGGATGGGTGTAAATATCCAAGTAATGTTGGTTGTTCCACCTATAGGTTTTTGAATTCGATTTTTTATGCGTGGCCGTATACCAAAGTTCATTACCAATTTGCATGGCACCAAATTCTGATGTTCCCGTATTCAAGGCACTGTTTTCAATATCAAAACGCTCGCCTATTGCTTTTACATTTTCAAGATATGTAGAAGATTCCCTTAATCGTTGCAAATTATCGGACTGTCCTTTTTTTGAATAATAATCACTCAGCACTTTTTCTGCTTCATCATATTCGCCTATGGCCTTTAAAGATTGATTTAATCTAAAATAGTAGACTTCATCAACGGATTCTCCATAATTGGAAATTAGATAGCGATACCAACGTGCAGCGGCATTTACGTTAAATGTATGATAGTATGCATCTGCCAAATTGGCTATGAGTATTTTACTCTTATTAGCAGGTAAAGCTGCTTCATATAGTGCTATGGCATCTGCATAATGGGCTTTTTCAAAAAGATCATTGGCTCGTTTTACGTCTTGTTGCGCCCAAGTGCTCTGTAAAACTCCAAATACTGCGATAAATGTTAGTAGTATATTTTTCATTTTAGTAGAATCTAGGAGATTTGTCATAGCCCTTTTTAAGTCCCCAAAGGTCTAAATTGAACAATACGAATATTTCATGTGAACCATCATTGAACGCCCCAAGGTTAGATAGAGTGTAGTCATAGGCATATCCAATTCGTATTGCAGGTACAACGGCAATATTGAACATGGCACTTACAGAATCATCTAAACGATAAGACACACCACCCTCAAAACGGTTATTGAACAACGCGTTCAAGGAAATGTCTGCCGTAATTGGTGCTCCTTTTACCTTTTTAGTCAAAATGGAGGGTTTTAATTTTAAATCTGAATTGATCTGGAAAACGTAGCCGGCCATTCCGAAAAAATGTATGGCTTCTGCACCTAGTCTAGTTATACCATCCTTGTTTTCAATATGTTTTGAGGTCAAAACATTAGGAATGGATACACCGGCATAAAATTTCTCTCTTGTATAAAAAGCTCCAATGCCCACATTGGGGAAGGTATTGTTTATGTTTTCGTTAAAAGCCGGGTCATCTTGTACTTCGGGTAATCTAAATCCGTTAAAATTGGTTTCAAATGTAGTGACCCCTCCTTTTAGACCTAAACTCAAATTACTTTTTTCGGTGAGCTTAAGAATGTATGCAAAATCTACATAGATGTTATTTTCTTTTAATGAACCATCGCCAATATCATCCGATATTATTGAGGCGCCCATTTCAATTTTCTCTGAAAACGGTGTATGGGCAAAAAATGTTAGAGTTTTTGGCGCACCAACTGCATTTTCCCATTGGGTTCTATACAACGTTCCAAAATTCAGCATGCCCGGTTGGTTGGTTGTATAGGCAGGGTTCACCACGTTCATATTGTACATATACTGGGTATACTGTGGATCTTGTTGGCCATAAGTTTTACTAAGGAAGAGCAGCATTAGCATGCAAATAATCCTTAGGTTATGTATTTTGTTTTGCATGGATTATCTGTTTAAATAAAATCTTCCTTGTACAGGTTCTAAATTGTCTTTGTTGTAATTGATGATATAAAAATAGACTCCGTTCGGTGCCATAGAAGACCCGTTACTACCGTCCCAAGCAGGATTGTTTCTGTCACCTCTAAATAGGGTAGTACCGTATCGGTTTAAGATTTCTATTGTGTAATCAGGAAATATGGTTTCTATATTTGGAACAAAGAAGGTATCGTTACGGTTGTCTGCGTTGGGCGAAAATCCGTCAGGGATAAAAAAATCATAATTTTCTGGATCGCAATTGCTCAACTCTACGTCTACAGGAACACGGGTTGCAGAGGTGCATCCGGTTGTGGCATTGTAATTTTCTGCATAATATATAGTGTTGGTAATTAATAGAACATCATTGGTAAGAGCTGTTCCGCCAGTTTCAACGGTATACCAAAAAACGTCATTGTCCACTTCGTTTTCTAGTGCCCTAAGTTCCAGTATTGTTGGGTTATCTAATCCGCAAGCAATTAAGGATGTTGCTGATAACTCCGTAGGTGCAACAGAAATTACCGTTGGTGTTATTTCTAATCGCTCTGTGCTTGTACAATTTTGTTCATTGTTTATTGCAGCAAAATATGATTGGCCATCCACTAATATTGTTGATGCCTCTAATGCGTTCCCATTAACGGCAGCATCAAACCAAACAATGGTACTTCCTATAGGCGCGTCTATTACAATATTTGATAGTGTAGGGTTTTCTTCTGCACAAAACAACGGTGTGGTATTAGAACTTGTTGGTCCATCAGGATTACTAAGTAGTACCGTTACCTGTACCCTATTGGACCCCTCACAATTATTTGCCGGGTCGGTGTTGGATATAAAATAATCCTCACCGCTTTCAAGTAAGGTGGTTATGGGTAAAATGTCGTTGTCAGTTTCCGTAGCATAGAATAAAAGGTCGCCAGAGGCGGTAACCTCAATATCCATTAACGTTGGTTCGCTTGAAAAATCGCTTAAACAGAAGGTTTGATTGGGAGCGGCCTGTGGTGGTTCTGGTACGCCACCTCTTGAAAAATTTTCAAACTCTTCAAACTCAAAAATAAGCCTACATGGAGTGGTGTCGTTCTGCGTGCTTCTAACACTTGCAATATAATTTCCTACAGGCAATGCGTCTACATCAATTTGATAATCTGCTGTTCCTCCCGTAAAATTAATGGTATTGGTCGTTAGGACAGTATTGGAATTTATTTCAGTGACATCATAGGTAATGGTATAGGTACCATTGCTCAATATAGGGGCGTCTATTAATACGTCTATTTGTGTGGCATCGCAGTTATTGTCTACTAGCAAATCTAATGTAATGGCACTTGGTACCGGGGTTACGGTAATGGTGTCGCTAATAGGGCAATTGGTTGAAAATGTGTTGGCAATAGAGAAAATGGCCTCATAGGGCCCATCTTCCGTGAAATTACTACGGGGTAGATTCAAAGAGGCGCTACCATTGGTAAATAGCAGTTCAATATTAGTAAAATTGGCACTGCTTCCATCTGGTTGTACTAAAGTATAATCCATATTAAAAGTTCCGTTGGCCAAGTTTCCAGTTGCATCTAAAATTGTGGTAAAATTTGCCGTAGTATCATTATCTACACAAATATCCTGTATGCTTACACTAGAATCTGCCACTAGAAAGGTAGTGGCGGGTACAATTACCGTAGGGCATACGTCTCGTAAAGGGTTTATGCTTATAGCATTAATTATATCTAGGCTAAGCATTTGGTTTACGGGTACAAGACCAGAATCAATGGTAAAGCTACCGTTCCCATCTATCAACGTAGCATTTGCCTCACCTCTTGCACCGTCAACGGTATACGTTAATATGAATTCTCCATTATGTAATATAGTATCGTCATAGGATAAATCAACAACATAGCTTGATCCAAAACATACATTATCCGTAGATATTTCCCCATCTAAAACAGGTAATATGTTTATGTTTACCACAGATGATCGCTCTTGGCATATAGGATGGCTAGGATAAACGGTATAGGTAAACGAATAGGTGCCATAGCCAAAATTTTCATTAATTTCTTGAATATTTATGAAAGAATCGTTTAGGTCACTTAATTGGTTTGTGCCGTCTTCAGACCAGGTTCCGTTGGGGTCCGCATTTGTTAATCTACTGTTTAAATCAAGATTTGTATAGGCTGAGAAATCTTCGTTCGTGCAAAAAGTTAGGCTGCTGGGTATACCAGGGTTGGCCGCTGGGTGCACCTCTAAGATTACAGTAGATGTTCTACTGGCGCAACTGCTAACCTCTGCTACGGTATAGGTGAAAATGTAAATACCGGGACCTGCAGCCTGTGCGTTAAAATAATTATTTACTAGTTGATTGGTAACTGTACTGGGGTCCTCTTCCCATAACCCGTTAAAATCTTGTACTTTACCGTCGATATTACTGCCTAAAAAACCATGTAGGTTAACGCTGGAATCATCACTACAGGCATTGGCACTGCCATCTATATTATCTTCCCCAGGGTATCCGCCAAGGTTTATGGTTACTACTGCAGATTCGCCACAAGCATCATTGGTATAGGTAAAACGGTGTACACCGTAATTGTTTATCCTCCATAAATCTACAATACCTGTTGTTTGGTTCAGCGCCACAAAATTGGCAGGGTTTGTAGTGGACCAGCTACCACCGGTTGTGGGGCTTCCGCCCAATTGGGCAAAAAGGTCAAAATTTCTGTTGCCCACATCGTCGTCTTTGGTACATACATCTATTGTTGTATTTGTGCCAGCGCACTGTCCGTACATCAAACTAAAACCACTAAGGAATATGAATGATACAAGAAGGTACCTTAATTTTAGAATGTTCATTTAAGGGAATTGGTTGGTTGGTCTTGATTTCCGATATTAAAGATATTTCGTACATGTGGTGTGATAAAATATATGTTGTCAGTTGCTAGATTTGTAAGGTGAATACTATTAAAGATGGTTGTTAAATACGTTTGATGTCTGTATTGGGTGGGTCAAATCATAATTTCTTTAGCGAAAATAGTAGCATCTGTGTTCGGATAATTATCCGGTTTATGGGGACATTGGCTATCTTTGAAAACTAAAATTTAATAATGCGAATACATTTTATAGCAATTGGGGGGAGTGCAATGCATAATTTGGCACTTGCCTTGGCGCACAAGGGGTACCAAATAACGGGAAGTGATGATGTTATTTTTGAGCCTTCAAAATCCAGATTGCAGGCAAAAGGTTTATTGCCGGAAGAATTTGGTTGGTTCCCCAAAAAGATAGACACCGGTCTAGATGCTATAGTTTTGGGTATGCATGCAAAGGCGGACAATCCGGAATTGGTAAAGGCCCAAGAATTGGGACTTACCATTTATTCTTATCCAGAATTTCTTTACGAACAATCAAAGAATAAAACCAGGGTGGTCATAGGCGGCAGCCATGGCAAGACAACCATTACATCTATGATACTCCATGTACTTAATTTTCATGAAATTGATGTGGATTATATGGTAGGCGCTCAATTGGACGGATTTGACCGTATGGTACATTTAACGGAGCATAACGATTTTATAGTTTTGGAGGGTGATGAATATCTGTCCTCGCCCATAGATAGAAGGCCCAAGTTCCATTTATATCAACCTAACATAGCATTATTGAGCGGCATTGCTTGGGACCATATCAACGTTTTTCCCACCTTTGAAAATTATGTGGAGCAATTCAGCATTTTTGTGGACAGTATTGTTAAAGGAGGGTCTATTACCTACAACGAAGAGGATGAAAACGTAAAGGCAGTGGTAGAGGCCTCAGAAAATGCAATTAGAAAATTACCGTATTCCACTCCTGAATATAGTGTGGAAAATGGCGAAACTTTGCTAGAAACGTCAGAAGGGCCAATGCCTATAGAAGTTTTTGGCAAACATAACCTGAGCAATTTGGCCGGTGCTAAATGGATATGTCAGAATATGGGTGTGGATGAGGATGACTTCTATGAAGCCATTGCAACATTTAAAGGGGCTTCCAAGCGTTTGGAAAAAATAGCGGAAGGTCCTACTAGTATCGTTTATAAAGATTTTGCACATTCACCTAGTAAGGTGGCGGCCACTACCAAAGCCGTAAAGGAACAATATCCGGATAGAAAATTGATTGCATGTTTGGAACTACATACATATAGCAGTTTTAACCCAGAATTTTTAAAAGAGTATAAAGGAGCTTTGGATGCAGCAGATCAGGCCGTAATTTTCTTTCTGCCAGAATCTGTAGCAATCAAAAAATTGGAAGCGGTTACACCTGAACAAATTAGGGAAGCTTTTCAACGTAAAGATGTAGAAATTTTCACGGACGCAACTTCCTTTCATCAGTTTTTGGAAACTAGTACCTATGAAAATTCTACCCTACTTTTAATGAGTTCGGGAAATTATGGTGGTTTTCAGTTAGATAGATTAAAGGACCTTATGGTTTAGTTCTTTATAGATATTTAATACTGGTAGTAAATTAGGGTAAGAATACAATTGCACACTTACTGGTTTATAGCCCAAACTGTCTTAAATGATGGTCTAAGTGCTTATACTCCAATTGACCCCATTGTTCTTTGGTGAATTCCCCAAATGCAGGATGTGGATACCATTTTTCGCGACTTTTGGTTTCGTGAAAATCATCTATCAGTTGATGAAGCACATTATATTCTTCTTCAAAATTTTTCTCCTCTTTTGCTTTAAGTTGTGGAGCTGTGGGTAGTCCTTTGCGCCAAGGTTTATCGTTATACAATGATTTTTTGAAAAAGGTCTTAACGAACCAATTCCCTTTAGAGGTGTTGGGACGGTTTTCTACGGCCAATTTTAAAGGGTATTGACAATGCCAGCACATCTGTGCAACGGACATTTTGCCCCATTGTCTATCAGCATCCTCCTTCAGGTTTTTAAGTCGACCTTTTATATCTGTATAGCCATCTTCGTTTAAAAGTGATTTCATGGTAGTTATTTTAATTGATGCTTAAATTTAGTATAAAATAATTAGTTCAGTATCTTTAGCCTATGCCGGATAAAGCTACATCCTTTTCCATTAAAAATTGGTCCGATGATGATAAACCACGGGAAAAACTTGTGCAGAAAGGGCGTTCTGTTTTGTCCGATGCAGAATTGATCGCAATTTTAATTGGCTCAGGAAGCAGGTCAGAGAGTGCTGTAGAACTATCTAAGCGCATTTTGGCATCCGTAGATAACAACCTTAATGAATTGGGAAGACTTTCTGTTAAACAATTAATGGCCTTTAAAGGTATAGGGGAAGCAAAGGCCGTTACCATTGCGGCCGCCTTGGAAATGGGCAGAAGGCGTAGGGGAGAAGAATCACGGAAAGTAAATAAAATTTCAAGTAGCCAAGATGTTTATCATTTGCTACACCCTTTAATGGGCGAGTTGGAGCATGAGGAATTCTGGATTCTTTTCTTAAATAACTCCAATAAGGTGCTGCATAAGGCCCAAATGAGTAAGGGTGGTATAACCGGTACGCTGGTAGATGTTCGTTTGGTAATGAAACAAGCCCTGGAACTTGGTGCCGTAGCGATTATACTGGCCCATAACCACCCCTCCGGTACATTGCGCCCCAGTGCGGCAGATAAACAGATTACACAAAAAATAAAATTGGCAAGTGAAACTTTGGATGTAAAGGTATTGGACCATTTGATCATTACCCAGAAAAGTTATTTTAGCTTTGCAGATGAAAAATTGCTTTAAATGTTATTGATCTATACCCATAAAATAACACCCCGACTTACCTATATCATGAGGCATATCTTTGTGAATATTTTGGGTATTGAACTTGATTTTACCACTAAGGTAGAAGAATTTATAAGACATACCGGACCTAAGATTACCTATACCAAACAACCCTTACAGAATGAGTTTTTTATTAGGAGCAATGACCTACTTTTTGAACAGGGCATTAATGATGTACAGATAAGTGTTGGGGATTGGGAAGGTATACCGAGTTTTTTTTCCAATGGAGAGCGTAGTAATGTTCCCTTTGATATTTTTGCGGCAAGCTTTTTTCTTTTGGCCAGGTATGAGGAATATTTGCCACATGTAAAGGATATTCATGGTAGGTTTTCACCAAAGGACAGTATAGCTTATCAAAATGATTTCTTACAAAAACCTGTAGTTGACCTTTGGGCCTATAAGTTGTTAGCGGCCTTAAAAGAACGTTTTGAGGGTCTGGAGCATGCCGCCAGAGCTTATGATTATATTTCGGTGATAGATGTGGCTACCTCTCATTGCTATGCCAATAGAGGTTTTGTGCGTGGTTTTGCGGGCTTGGTAATGGACCTTGGAACTTTAAAATTAAAGCGGGTTTATGAACGTATGGCTGTTCGTTTTAAAAGATTAAAAGACCCATATGATAATTTTGAGGCATTGATTGCCATGCATAAAAAGTATCAGGTAAAATGTAATTTTTTTTTCCAGTTTGCGGACTATTCCAAATACGATAAGAACGTATCTACAAATAGCATGAAATTTAAGTCGCTCATTAAATATGTAGCGGACTATGTTCCTGTTTCCTTGGCGGCTTCCTATAGTTCCTTTTCCAATCTAGATTTGTTGAAAAAAGAGAAGTCAAACTTGGAGGTGGTCATCAATAGGCCGGTAAATAATTCTAAAATGCGTTACAATAGGGTAGATGTGCCTGAAACATATAGAAATTTAATTGCTGCGGAATTTACAGATGATTATACCATGGGGTACACGTTTGAACTAGGTTTCCGTGCCGGTACATGTACCCCTTTTCAATTTTACGATATTCCTTTGGAAGTAAAACAGCCCATAAAGGTACATCCTTTTGCCATTCACGATTATGCCTTGTCAAAAATCAAGAAAGACGATGCGGTATTGCAACAGGTGAAAAGAATTCAAGAAGATGTAGAATATGTAAATGGTAGGTTGATTACTATGTTTACCAATGAGCTTTTGGGAAACAAGGACGAAAGAAATTGGTTAAAGCTCTATGAGGAAATTATAAAACAGCAACATGTTTAAGGATAAAGTGACCGATGTTTTTTTTGACCTTGATCATACCTTATGGGATTTTGATCGGAATTCTGCCTATACGTTTCAAAAGATATTTGCCGCACAGCAGATCAATCTTGATCTTTCCAAATTTTTAGAGGTATATGTACCATCCAATTTACGGTTTTGGAAAATGTATAGGGAAGAAAGAATTACCAAGGAGGAATTAAGGTATCAACGTTTAAAATCTGTATTTGATACGCTATCCTATAATATATCGGATAACATAATCCATGTGTTGTCTCAAGAGTACATTAATCATTTATCTTCATTTAACCATTTATTTCCTAACACTATAGAGGTTTTAGAATATTTAAAACCAAAGTATAGGCTGCATATTATTACCAATGGCTTTCAGGAGGTACAGGAAAAAAAATTGGTGGGCGCAGGTATACATAGTTATTTTGAACATATTATAAATTCTGAAATGGCTGGCGTTAAAAAACCAAATCCAATAATTTTTAACCTTGCTTTGCATAGGGCAGGAGTAGCGCCTGAGAAGTCTTTAATGATCGGCGATAATTTAGAAGCGGATATTTTAGGGGCCAAGGCGGTTGGTCTACACACGCTACATTTTAATGCTCACCAAGAAGAAAGACATGATGTAGCACCCATAATTTACGATCTACAAGAAATAAAATCCATTTTATAGAGTTGTTAGTATAGGAGGTTTTGCCCTCTTTACTTATAATTTTAACGATGATAAAAGGGGTTTGTAACTTCATAGCGGTTTTTTTAGCTTTTGCATTGTTGCTTTCTTGTAGCGATAAGCAAGATTTTAACCAGTTGGATGATTTGCAGGTTACACCAACCTATGAAACAAGCGTATTTTACGTAAAGGCTCAGGAAAGCATTATCAACCGTATTTCTGGAATTAGCTTTTTCTCGCAGGATTTTAATTTTGATGCTTTTGCAGAACCTGTTTTTGCCAATAGGGTGCTATCTGGGGTTTTGACCTATGAGCTTGAAAATACTACAAGTAAGCCTATTGAAATTGTTCTTGAGTTTTTGGACGAAAATGATAATGTGCTAGATACCGAAGTTTTTAGGACAGACGCTGCACCTACGGCAACTTTAACCAGGAACGTTGCTTACGGACCAGCTGGCAAAAATTTGGAAATCATTAGAAATACTTCAAAAATAAGATTGAATGCCACTAACCTTGGTGACAATGATAGTGAATCCAGCTTACCTGATCCAGCAATAATTCTACGTTCTAGTGCTAAATTTACTTTAGAGGTAAGATGAGTTTATCCCGTTTTCTCCCCATAATTGTAATTTTGTTTACTTTGGTCTCTACTGCCCAGAACAAACAGATTCTTTATGATTTCGATGAAATACCACAGTCATTGAATTTGAATCCAGGAATGGAAACCGATTTTAGATGGTATGCAGGAATTCCTTTTCTGTCAGGTATATCAGGTTATGCTGGGTCCAACGGTATTTCTGTCAATGATATATTTGCAGATGACGGTTTGGATATTAACTTGAAAATAAGGGAGCGGGCATTGAATGTACTAACTCCTAAAGATGAGTTTAGCACCACGGTACAACTAGAATATATCAATGGTGGTTTCCGATTATCTGACCCTTCTATCTTTTATTCTTTTGGTGGATATCTTGAGTTGGATAACATTACATATTGGCCTCAAGATTATGCTAGCTTAATTTTTGACGGTAATGCAGACCAATTGGATAGGGAATATGATCTGGGCGACTTAAAATCCAGAGGATTTATGGTCAATGTAATGCATTTTGGTATCAATAAAAAAATGGATAGAAATTTAACCCTAGGGATAAGGGGAAAAATATATTCAGGCATTGTTGATTATAGTTCTTCTACCAATAACGGCTATTTTAGGAATACATTAGGACAGAATAATAGAATTGCATCGACTTTAAGTGCTGACTTAAGACTGCAAACATCTGGTTTTCAAGATTTGGACCAAGCTGCCGATGATGATGCCGTGGGCAATGAATTCATAAAAAGAGCATTTCTAGGAGGAGATTTAGGACTTGGACTTGATGTAGGCTTTACCTATCATTTATCAGAGACCACAACACTTACCGGAAGTATTTTGGATATTGGGTTTATGCATCATTCCAATGACACTAAAGTTTATAGCTTAAACGGTAGGGCAACCGTAGAAGGTATACAAATAGATATTCTTGAAGATTTTGCTAATTTAAATACAGATTTTTGGCAAGATTTGGTAGATGAAGTAGAAGCGGCAATACCATTTACAACGAATACAAATAGTTATATTAGTTTTAGACCTATAAAACTGTATGCATCCATTCGTAATGACTTTGGCCAGCCTGTAGGTAATACGGGCGGACAGATTAACTGTAATTGTGCCGCAGGTGCTACGGCTGGTAATGAGTTGCGTACGGCATACAGAAATTCTGTTGGTGCCCAACTTTATATGATAAATAGACCACGTGGTCCCCAAGCCGCAATTACTGGGTTCTATACCCGAAGAATTGGAAATATATTGGCTTTGAAGGCCACCTATACGGCAGATAAATTTACCTATACCAATTTGGGACTTGGATTAAACATACAGGCAGGTCCGGTGAATGTATACGTTATGGCAGATAATTTACTTTCCTATCAAAATTTAGCGGCAAGCCATTATGCATCTTTTCAATTTGGGATGAATATCATATCCTGGGGGACTAAAAAGTAAAGCGTCTTCTTGCTTCAAATTATTTTTTTGGCATGCTTTTTTCATATCTTTCCATGAATTAAAAATTTATTACGTTTTGAAAACAATTTTTGCCCTACTATTTACTTCCTTAGGTATTTCTGCCTATGCCCAGACTAACTTGAACGATTACAAGTATATTGTTGTGCCTAAAAAATTTGAAACCTTTAAAAAGGCCAACGAACATCAAACCAGCACATTGGTTAAATACCTTTTTAACGGAAAAGGGTTCAATGTGGTTTATGATGACGCCTTGCCGTTAGAGTTAAGGTCCAATAGGTGTTTGGGTCTTATGGCAGATTTGCTTGATGATAGTTCTATGTTTACGACGAAAATCATGATAAATCTTACGGACTGTAATGGTGTAGAAGTTTATAAGACCATGCAGGGCACAAGTAAGGAAAAAGAATATAAGGCTTCTTATTCAGAAGCTATAAGAGAGGCGATGCGCTCATTTAATAGTGTGGATTATGCCTATACCGGTGGTAATATGAATGATGAGACCATTACGGTAAATTTCAGGAACGATGTTAAAACCGTTCAAGAACCAAAAGTAAATAACGATAAGGAAGTTCAAAAAGCACAAAAGGAGATTGTGGCTAAAGAACCTAAGAAATCTAAAGTGATAGAGCAAGAGGCTACAGAAAGCGCTCAGCTTTACAAGAACAACGAACCTGTAACCTCTACCATTACCAAGGTAGAAAAAGAGGAGCCTAAGTTTAAAAAACTGCAACCCAATCTGTCAAAAATTAAGGATGTTCTATACGCACAATCCACTGAAAATGGCTATCAGCTAGTAGATAGTACACCTAAGATTAGAATGAAATTATTGAACAGTTCTGCTGAAAACGTATTTATGGCACAAGCCGATGATAAAAACGGAATGGTCTATCAAAAAGATGGCAAATGGATTTTTGAATATTATCAGAACAATACATTAATTCAAGAAGAGTTAAATATTAAATTTTAAAAATCATATTTATCTTTCCATCTATTCTTTAAAAAATCACTTAAGGCCTTCTCCCTTGGATTATGGCCTGGTTTGTAAAAAGTAGTGCCAATAAGCTCTTCGGGTAAAAATTCCGCATCCACAAAATTATTTTGATAGTCATGGGCATACTTATATTCTTGCCCATAGCCTAAATCTTTCATTAGTTTTGTAGGAGCATTGCGCAACGATAAAGGAACGGATAGGTTACCCGTTTGCTTAACTGCTTGTTGTGCTTTACCAATGGCCATATAACTCGCATTACTTTTTGCCGAGGTTGCCAGATAGATTGCACATTGGCTCAGAACAATACGGGCTTCCGGATAACCAATGGTAGAAACAGCTTGGAAAGTGGTGTTCGCCATTACCAAAGCCGTGGGGTTTGCCAAACCTATATCCTCAGAAGCGGATATAAGCATTCTACGAGCTATAAACTTTACGTCTTCACCGCCTTCTATCATTCTTGCCAACCAATATACCGCACCATTGGGATCACTACCTCTTATGGATTTAATGAATGCCGATATAATATCATAATGCTGCTCACCTGTTTTATCATAAAGTACTGTGTTTTTCTGAACTTTGGAGAGTACCAGTTCATCCGTAATAACTATGGTTTCACTATCTTCTGAATTAACTACAAGCTCAAAAATATTAAGCAGTTTTCTGCCATCTCCACCGGATAATCTCAATAAGGCTTCGGTTTCCTTAAGTTCAATTTGTTTAGATTTTAACAAACTGTCCTTAGCCATTGCCCTTTTTATCAGATTCTCTAAATCAGTTTTTCCAAAGGCATTTAAAATATATACCTGACACCGGGACAATAGAGCGGGAATAACCTCAAAACTGGGGTTTTCCGTAGTTGCCCCAATCAAGGTTACCCATCCTTTCTCAACGGCACCTAACAATGAATCTTGTTGTGATTTACTGAACCTATGTATCTCGTCTATGAACAAAATAGGGTTCTTAGCGGTAAAAAGGCCACCCGCCTGTTTGGCTTTTTCTATAACTTCCCTAATATCTTTAACACCACTATTAATTGCACTAAGGATATAGAATGGTCTTTGGCTCTCTTGGGCAATAATATTGGCCAGCGTGGTTTTACCGGTACCAGGGGGACCCCATAAAATTAGCGAAGGAATAATACCTTTTTTAATTTGATGGGTTAGCGAGCCTTTTTCACCTACCAAATGATGTTGACTAATATACTCATCCAATGTTTTTGGACGTACGCGTTCTGCTAAAGGTTCATTCATGTTACAAAAGTATGATAAACTTAAAAGATTGGATAATTCTAATACACCAATCCATGCCTTTAATAAATAATGACAATTTGACCAGATTGATTAATTTGGAGACATAATTGCTTTTTAATAGAAAATTCTTAGATATGTTAGATTTTGGACATTTTCAATTTTCCAAGACCAATGTAATTGTGCCATTATTAGGTATGATTATTATATGGTTGGTTTATTGGATGGAACTACAAATGGGCATTAATTTAAATGACTTTGGTATTTTGCCAAGAACAGTTTCCGGATTAAAGGGTGTATTGTTTAGTCCCTTTATTCATGGTTCTTTAGAACATCTTTATAACAATACCATTCCTCTGGGCATTTTATTGATGGCGCTTTTTTATTTTTATAGAAACCTTGCTTGGCGTATACTTTTTTATGGTGTTTTACTATCAGGATTTTTAACTTGGTGCATAGGTAGAACCTCATACCATATTGGAGCAAGCGGACTCATCTATGTATTGGCTAGTTTTATTTTTTTTAAAGGGGTATTTAGCTCCTATTTTAGATTGATTGCACTTTCCTTAATAGTAGTTTTTATCTATGGTAGTTTATTATGGTATATTTTTCCGGTTAAGGAAGGTATATCTTGGGAAGGACATTTGTCGGGATTTTTAACAGGTCTTTTATTGGCCATGATTTTTAAAGTACATATCCCTGTGCATAATAAATACGATTGGGAAAATGAGGATTATAATGAAGATGAAGACCCATTTCTAAAACATTTTGATGAAAATGGGAATTTTAAAGAATTACCTGCAGAGGAGGAAATCGAAAAAAAGGATTCCTTAAAAATAACCTATATCTATAAAGAAAGTCCTGATCATAAAGATAAGGAAGAATAAATGCTATAATCTTTGACGTACTGCCTCATATAAGAAAACAGCACAGGCCACAGATACATTTAAAGATTCTATTTCACCTAGTAAAGGAAGTTTAGCTTTATAATCCGAAGCCTTTAAAATAGAAGGGGAGATACCACGATCCTCAGCACCCATTACTATAGCAATAGGTTCCTTAAAGGAAATATCGTAAACGGAATCTTTGGTCTTTTCCGTAGCGGCTACAATTTTAATACCGCATGCCTGTAAATAAAATACAGCATCCTTTAAGTGGTCTACCTTTGCAATAGGCACTTTGTACGCCGCACCTGCAGATGTTTTTATAGTATCTGCCGTTACCGGGGCCGCACCTTTTTTCTGCACAATAATACCATCTACACCGGTACATTCCGCCGTTCTGATTATTGCTCCAAAATTACGGACATCAGAAAGTTGGTCAAGTAGTAAAAATAGGGTAGGACCTTCTTTTTTGTCAGCTTTCTCTACTAACTCTTCTAAGGTAAAAAATGAAATAGGTGATATATTCGCCACCGCACCTTGGTGGTTGTTTTTAGTCAACCGGTTTAATTTTTCTACCGGTACATAGACCATATTGATCTCGTTTCTGCGCAAAAGACTCTCCAGTTCCTTCATGAGCTCGCCTTTTAAGCCTTTTTGAAGAAATACCTTATCTATCTCCTCGTTAGAGTTAACGGCTTCTATAATGGCTCGTAATCCGTAAATTTGGGTAGTTTTTTGCATGGGGCAAAGGTAAATAAAAAACCGCCCAACTATTGCTGGGCGGTTGTAAATCTTATTGTCAAAAGAAATTAACTGTTCAAATAATCAAATACCTTGATTAGATCTTGTTCGTTCTTTATATTTAGTTCGTTTTCTTTTAAATATGTTTTCAATTCTGCCTTTTTGCTACCGTCTAAAAGTTTTAGCAAATGGTTGTTTTTTAGTTTAATTTCATCCATTCGGTTTACACCTTCTTTTTGAAAATAATACTCTGTAAATTGTGTAAACCTACTTGGTACTGCCTTTACAAATGAATTTGGCGCGGGCTTACCTTCTGTAAACTTTACGTAGTTTCTTTTGTATAAGTCATAGGTTTTGCCATCAATAATTGTGGTAAGATAGCCGTTTAACGTTTTTTTCTTTGATGTAGTAAATGTTTTAAAGCTCATTTTCTTTCCATCGGTCAAAATACTTATTTTTTTATCCCTTGATAGGCTTTGAACGGTAGCTTCTTCAATGTTGGCTTTTTTAATCTCTATTTCTTCATTTAAGGCGTTGTATCTGTAAAAAATCTTACCCATATTTTCACCGCCGTAGTACATAGTGGTGGGTAAAAATGAATCTGAGATATAAGGTGATCCTTGATAATCAGAATATGTATTTTCTTTTTTCTTGTTACGCTCGCTAATAGGCCCCATTAAATCATAAATGGCTCCAGAGGCCCCTTCACCACCTCCTGCGGACATGTTTGTGGATGCTTGACCTGCATACTGACTTATCCCTGTAGTTACTGCTCCAAATATAAAGAACAGGCAAAGTAAATTTCTCATAATGATTTCTTTAAGCTTAAACATAATAAAATTATACTAATAGATAGGTAATTAAAAGTTAATTTGATGTGAAATTATAAGTATACATCTCATTATTATTATTTGTGCAAATTAGAAGCGGTTTATTTTCATATTCGGTAATAATTATATCCTTGAGATTGTCAGTAAAATATAAGCCTGCTTTCTCGTATGACATGGGTGTGTAACCATCTTTTTGGTTAGATAGTAATACCAGACCGGATATTGCATCCAACCTAGGGGTTTCCACTTCTGTTTCAAATATATTTCCAGCAACTATGCAATCTTCAAAACCATCATGGTTTACATCAATAAATGAGCTGCCCAATATTGGAAATTGTTGCGCTTCTATTGGCAAAGGCTTTGTTTTAAAATTACCGTTGCCCTGGTTGATGAGCAAAACAGATTGAAAATTCGTAACTTCCTTTTTATAGGAGTTCTCTAGGTTTTCTCCATATATATCCTCTAAGGATGCATGTGCAAATGATGAATAACTTTTAAATTTATTTTTAATAAATGGCATCTGCTGTGAAGAACATTCCCTACCACGAACCGGAACATATTCCCCTTTGTATTTTTTGCTTAACACCACATCATTTGTACCGTTGTTATCAAAATCATTAGAATATATTTTAAAGGTTTTTTTATTACTTGCCTTGAATTTTAAATTAAGGCCAACATTACCCACTAAATAATCTTTTAAACCATCATTATTAATGTCAGTTTCCTGAATGGAAAACCACCAACCTTTTTCTAATAATGGGTCAATTTTGTCCAAAGTAAATATCCCATTCTCATTTTTGAAAAAACCTATTCCTGTCCATTCCCCTACAGCAATGAAGTCTTGCCAGCCATCATTGTTGTAGTCTGTGCTAATGATGCTATTAACAATACCAAAATCTTTTAGTTGTGGTACAATTTCCTTGGTAACATCAATTAGTGACCCATTTACATTTTCGTATAATGTTGAAGAAGAATGCTGTGGATATTTATTTGGAATAGATCTGTTGCCAACCAAGATGTCCATATCACCGTCCTTATCAAAATCTATTATTTCTACACTTTTGCCATTCTTAGCGAACGAAACTAAAGCAGGGTCATTGGATTTTGAAAACTCACCAGAACCGTTATTAATGTATAAACGATCTTGGTACAAAGACGAATTTTCTTGGTATTCGTTGCCACCGCTTACCACATAAATGTCCAAATCGTCATCATTATCCAAATCTAACATTATTGACTCCATATCTTCATAGGACTTGTCTTTATTAAATACCTCAGGAATGTATTTTTGGTATCCATTGGTGGTTTGAAAATAAATACATGCGGGTTGATTGGATGCTCCACCTATAAACAAATCTGTTAAGCCATCTGAATTTAAATCGCCCTGTGAAATAAAAGGTCCAAAAGTAGATTGTTTATACGGTAGTAATATTTCTGAACTAAAATCATCATATTCATTTTCAATATGGGTGTACTCAAGGCCTATTGTTTTAGGTTTCAATTCATTGAAAATAGGAGGGAGGGGTAATTTAAAATGGTTTACCTCTGTTGCATTTTTAATGTTTAATTGTAACGTGGTATTTACACTAACATCATACATATATTGGGTTTTCCCATTTAACCAAGTTATGCATAGAGTGTCTATTTTAGAATGTGTTCCTAGGCCAAAATGTATATTGTTCTCCTGAGAAGACATATACCCCCTAACTCTTTTAAGTTCTGCAAACTGCGTTTTGCCACTATATTTTATTTCTACTTTACAAAACGACTCTGAGGTATCTCCCACGGGTTCTATTTTTAAATAGTTGCCTTTGTCATTTTCCATGGTGGTATTTTTATAAAGAAATGCCTCTTCATCCATATTGTTGACGATCAAATCTATATCGCCATCATTATCCAAGTCGCCTTGGGCAACTCCGTTACTAAAAGAATAGTCGTTTAATCCCCAATTTTCTGCTTCTTCCGTAAATGCCAAACTACCATCATTACGGTACAGAACATTTGGTAATTTTTCTGATGGCATAGATGCATATAACTGTTCCTTTATTTCATAAGGAACATTTCTTCCATACTTTCTTTTTGCAGCAAAGACTTTGTTCTGTAAATCATTATCAAGTGCATACCTTCTATACCCGTTACTTATATAGATATCGTTATCCTCGTCATTGTCAAAATCTGACATTAGCACAGACCAGCTCCAATCTGTGTTTGCGGTCTCTGTTAACTGAGAAATATTATTATATTTTTTATTTCCTAAATTTAACTGCAGGGAGTTAAACATATATTGGTAGTGAAAATCTGCATTATTAACCAGATAATCAAACCTTTGTGGATTCATACTGGCCATTAAGGTCTTGGACCTAATGTGATCGCTTGACGACATATCCAAAGTAAAAATATCTTGTTTAGAATCTGCATTGATATCCGCGATATCTATACCCATGCCATAATATGAAATGTGCTGTGTATAATCTTTGATAGATTCCTTGAACGTGCCATTTTGCAGATTTATATACAAAGCATCTGGTATATAATAATCACTGGTCAAGTACATATCTAACCATCCGTCTTTATTAACATCACTTATGCATAGGCCTAATCCAAAAATTGGATTCTCAATACCGGCATCTTTTGTGATATCAATAAATTTTCCATTTTTATTTTCATAGAAATGAGAACTGTTAAAATATTTTATTTCATTGTTCTTATTGACAATTTGGTAAAAATTTATGGGGTCAACCCCGTAAATTTCATTTTCGTTCATGACTATACAATCCAAATCGCCGTCTTGATCATAATCAAAAAAAGCAGTTTGTGTAGAAATTCCCATATCTGCCAACCCATATTCTTCTGCCTTATCTGTAAAGGTCAAATCTTGGTTATTGATGAGCAATACGTTTTTTCTGTTTACACGTTCTTTTGGACCACCCTGTGATATATAGATATCTTTGTAGCCATCATTATTAATGTCTACAAAGGTAATTCCATTACTCCATTCTTTTTTGGCATTGATACCGGATGTATTGGAAATATCCTTGAATTCTAGATTACCTTTATTTAAAAATAATTTATTAGGAACTTGATTCCCACAGAAAAATACGTCCAATAGGCCATCATTGTTTAAGTCTTCTACACCTACACCTGCGCCATTATAAAAATAATCGAAACTAAAGAGGTTCTCCAAAGTCTCAAGATTTTCGCTAATGTTATTTGAGAAGGTAATATTACTGTAGCTACTAGGTATTTTTTCAAAGATGGGAGCTATGGTTTCACTATTGTTTTTATGAGCGATCTCATTTAATGTTGAAGACGACTCATTTTTTGAATTACATGAGATAAATAAAATGAAGAGTATATAGAAATATTTTTTCATGAATTATTGATAATTTACATGGATAGTTATGTCTGAAAAAGATTGGGTTTATATTTTATTTCAGTTTTATAAACCTAATTTTTGAATTTCCGGAGCTTCTTGTAAGTAATGATATCCTCTCCAATAAAATCCTGGAGCACTAAATTTCCAAACCACTTCTTTCTCTCTAGTTACCTCCCAAAAGCCAAAATCACCCTCAGTAATAAGAATATTGCCATTTTCAAGTAGAACAGCTCCTGATACTTTACCTGAATACATATCTGGGTCTGTAAAGCTCCATGTAATTTTTGGCTCATTATTTTTGTTAGGTTCCAAATTATAAGTCTCCGGTAATTCTAGTTCGTAAACTGTGGATTGTTTTATATCATTTCCATTAGAAAACACTAACAATTTACCCTTGTGTTCTCCTTTAAGAAGGTTAGGAAAATGATTGTTCTGAAATAAGCGTAGACCTTGTTCGTTTTCATATGCTTCAGGATTACCAAAACGATAAATTAAATCTCCCCCTTTATTGTAATTGCCTCCTAGGTGACTTGCAGCCTCTTCTGTAGTTGTACTATGGTCAATTACCCAAATTTCAGAGAATGAATTGACACTTAAATAGATAAGGTCTTTTTCAGCATCATATGCTATAGCATTGGCGTGCATAATATCTCCTTTAACTTCTGGCAATAATGTTTCTTTTGCGCTGTAATTGATGTCGATTAATTGAGGGTTATGAGCTATGGTGCCGTAATTACGTTTAGTTGAATCATTTTCTTGAACAAGATGGTCCATGGAATGCCATTCCCATACAATGGAACTTGTATTTGTGTTAATTTCTATGATAGATTCAGGATAAATATCCTCTGAAAACATATACCCTTCTTCTTTGGCTTGTATAGAATCTGTAATTGACCACACCATTGCTAAAATATTACCATTGGGTAACATTTCTACATCGTGATGGGTTTCACCTTCTGTACTTGAATATATATATTCCCAAGATGGAGTGTTGTCCGTCTCAATAATTTGTATTTTACCTCCTTTGCCCCCTAAAGGTATTTTTGGTTCATCTGATTCTAATGAGGCTAATAGTTTTCCGTTGGGCATTAAGTAAACATCATTACCAATATTGTTGGTTAAGGTCCATTCATGGAGTAGTTTAGCTTTTTTATTCATTATATAGACACGGTTTGCGGCCGCATCATTTACTAAAATATAATTGGTATCTATTTTAGAATCATTGAAAATTTCTACAGTTCCAATTGGTGTGAAATCTTCATCTGTGTTCACGTCTTGATCACCTTCTGGATTAGATGGCATTTCTTGGTCAAGAACCATATCATCTTTATTAGTGCAAGAAGGGCATGTAATAAAAACCCCAATACAAATTAATAAAACAGCATATGTATGAATTCTTTTTAAAATCATTATTTTTAGTTAAGGCCAGTATTTGTAGGCGTCAATTAAAGCGTGTGTAATTTGTAAAACTTATATCTTACAAATTGTTTTTATCAAATGGATAAACTGGTTTTAATAGAGTTCAGGGAAATTCTATTTTAATACAGCATGAATTGGTTATTTAAAAAATAAGCCACCCCATAAAAGAGGTGGCTTGTTATATAAAAGGTAAAATTGGATTTACCTATATATTAATCCTTACAGAAATCTATAGTTATAGGACCTGCATCAGCACTTTGGTAGCCACCAACAACATTACCGTTTGGTGTAACGATTTCAAATCCTATTTCACCATACTCATCACCAGGGAAATACCAATCGGCAGATGTAGTACCTTCTGGGATGGTAATGGTACCAACACCAGTTGAACCATCGTTAGGAACACAATCAGAACCTCCCAAGAATGTTCCTGCTGCTCCAGCATATGGAGAACATAGTCCAACTTCCAATACTGTTCCGTCATCTAAGGTTACGGTTATACCATCTCCACCTAATCCTGTGGATGTTTGCCAACCATCACCATAAGAATCTGTCATGTTAATTGTCCAAACACCTGGTGTTGGTGCTTTTGGAGGACAAACAACAGTAGCGGAATATAAGAATGGAGAGGAAAAATAGGAACCGGTCAAAGTACCAGAATTCTGTGCGAAAGAAAACGATCTTCCATCGTTTAGAATTAAAGCGAACCTGATTCTAAATTGATCACTACCATCTATATCACTTGCAGAAAGTCCAGTTATACCTAATAACTCTCCTAAAGTAGCTGAGAAACTATATGTAGGTAAACCTCTGTCACCTACTCCAAATTCTGAAGAAGGAACGGTAGTTAACAAAGACTCCGCTACATCACCTGGACCATTGCTGGTATCTGCATCCACAAAGCTTACATAAACTTCTAATGCATCTACTAAAGTACCATCCGCTTCACTTTGTACTTCTAGGTCAACTGCGAATTCTCCAGTGTCAACACCAATGGGTAATTCATTTGATTTTACCTCAATGGTTCTTAATATTGCTCCTCTTGTGGTGTTTGCCACAACATCATCTACTACAGCATCTCCTTCATCGCAAGAAGTGAACATCAGCGAAGTGAGAATAACTGCTGTAAAAACTTTATAATTTATTTTCATCATTTTAAGTTTTTTAATTAATTAATTCGCCGGTGGAAATGCAGGGCTAGCAGGATTTGTATCCCAGAATACCTGAGTAGTTAGCGATGTTCTTTGTGTTAAATTTGGATTCGTCACTACTTCATTCTGCGGTAACAATAAAGACCTTGGGAACGGACCAGGATTTGGCTCCCAGTTTGGAAGTAAAGTAGTAGGGTATCCTGTTTTTCTATAGTAGTTCCAGGATTCTCCACCACCACCGTATAGTGCTATCCAATATTGCTCGGCAAATACATTTTCTTTGTCATCACCTGTAGCAGTATTATATTCTTCTACAATACCCTCAATGTATTCTGTAACTTCATCTGCAGTAGGTTCAAAAGATTTATCTGCAGTGCCATCTAAAGCACCAAAGGTTTGAACTTTAGCAATGGATTTGGTCATACCAGCTTCCATTAATGTTGCTCTATCCGCATCAGACGCTGCCATTTCGGCTCTCCAAAAATCAACCCATGACGCTAATAACATAGGCTCGATACCGGCACCGCCGCCACCTACACCTAATCCAACTTCACCAAAACTGTTGTCATCAAAACGCCCACCTGCTGGGTAAACGCCAGAAGCTGTTCTAGTGAAACCATCTGGAGGAGTACCTTCATCGTTTCCATGAGAACGACCCCAATACCCATTATCAACGCTACAGTAAGTGTAACCACCATCAATATAATGCTGTGGCGGTACTACCAAAGAACAAGCCAATGTTTCTTCATTTGGATCAACTTCTTCACCATCAATATCAAGAGCACCTGGTGTACCGTTTACTTGACGATAGAAATAGTAGCGAATTCTTGGATCATCCTTTAAAAGCATTGTTTCCATAGTCCAGTTAGAACGATATAGATTAGCGCCACTTGGTGTGTAATCATTTGCATAATCTGGATGACGTGTATCTGGTTGTAACTGGTTTGTACCATACGTGAACTGTAGGTCATCTTCATTACTGCTAATGAAATTATCACCTTGAATAATACTGTTAAAAGCAGAAACATTTCCTGTAGTTTTATAAGCTTTTAGCTTTATGGTATTGATCACCTTTATCCATTTAGAAGAATCTCCGTCATAATAGAAATCCGTTGCTCCCTGAGTTGCTGGATCAGTACTTAATAAGGCTTGTGCCTCATCTAATAAACTAAGAGCAACCGCATAAATGGTCTCGCCATCATCCAAATTTGGTGCAGGAAACTCTACAGGATTCAAAGCCTCTGAATACGCTGCATTCCCAATCATATCAACTAAGATGATTAAACTATGTGCTTGGGCAATTTTTCCAACTGCAACATGGAAATCATAATTGATGTCAGATTCGGCATTGATTCTTTCAATTTCTTGAAGGTTTGCAAAAATGTTACTATAGGTCGTAGACCATATACCGTTCATAGTTGCACCTTGATAATTGTTGAAATAATCCCTACCTCCCATAAACTGGATTCTGGTTAATGCGCCACCAATACCATTAAAGGTGCTAACATTATTTCTATAACCTAACTGAATAGTGTTAAGTAATAGATTTGGATCTCCCTGTGTAAGTATATTAGGGTTTTCTGTAAGATTCAATTCAGTGGTATCACAGGAGTTTAGAAAACTACCTGAAATAAATACCACCAATATGTATTTAATTATTTTTTTCATGATATATCTTGTTTTTAGCAATTTTTAAAAGGTCATCTTTACGCTCATACCATATCTTCTGGTACTTGGACCGTTCAAGAAGTCAAATCCTCTACCATTTCCTACACCAACACCTGCAACGTTAGGATCAAAATTTGCGCCATCTGGAGTGTTGTAAGCATCATACCAAAGGTTAAATCCTTGTACGGTGAATGTCAAGCTTCCAAAAGGTGTTTTTTCCAAAAATTTCTTAGGTAATGAATAGCCTAAAGAAACCTCTTGTAAACGTATTACCGATGCATCATAAATTTTAGCTTCAGCAGGACCAAATAACAAGTTACTAAAGTAGTATGTGGAGTTATTGATCTGTACATCATTAGGTTCCCCTGTTGTTTGGTTAACACCTGGTAAGATGTACGTGTTCAACCTATCTTCTGTTTCAACGATCAAACCTCTACCAAGCAATGTTGCAATGGTACTGGACATGATGTCACCACCTTTAATATGGTTAATTTGAAATCCAAGACTCCAGTTCTTATAGGATAAGGAATTAATGAAGTTCATTGTATAATCTGGAACGGCATCACCAATAATTGGCACATTACCATCTAAATCAGATTCAGTAATTACATAGTTACCAGCAGCATTTGTCAATAGGTCTCCATTCTCGTTTCTTGCGAAAGCGGTACCTACTATACTACCTAAAGACTCACCTTTAATAGCGGCATTACCACCAATGAATAAAGCCTGGTTACCGGCATAAATGATGATATCCTGTTCTTGTTCTTCAACAATTTCTTTATTGGCAAAGAAATTTACACTAGATTTCCAGTTAAATCCGTCAGGATTTCTGAATATATCTATTCCTAAATCGGCTTCATAACCTTTGTTACTGATCTGTCCTATGTTACTTTGAGTAAATTGGAAACCAGTTGATGGAGATAATGGCTCCGTAACAATTAGGTCATCCGTTCTTCTGTCATAATATGTTGCATCCAAAGAAACACGATTATTGAAAAATTTACTTTCAAAACCTACTTCAAACTCTTTAAGTAATTCTGGTTTTAAATTAGGATTAGCTTTAAAGGAACTGATGCTGTTAAGAGTTATAGAACCAAAGGCACCACCAGGCTGTTGAGTGTTTTGATCAACACCACTAACTGTAGGATAATTTTCCGGGAAGTTTGCTGAAGTACCATAACTAGCTCTTAGTTTTAAGTAGTTAAGTCCACCTTCTGAACGTAGCCCAGAAAAAGCCGCAGTAGGCAAGAAAGATAAACTAGCACCCGGGTAGGTAAGGCTTCTGTTTTCTGTAATCAAGTTAGAAACCCAATCCGTACGACTACTTAGGTTAAGGAATAACATATTGTCGTAATCAATACTTACATCACCGAACATACCTACAATATTTCTTTTTCTAGAGAATTGTATTGGTAACTGATTTTCGTAGTTAAAATGTCTTCTAACTCCAAATACAATTTGTCCAGAACTTGCTACCCCTTGTCTGTCGTACTCATCTGAACGTGCATTAGCACCAACGTTAAAGGTAAGACCTATTTTATCGGATATGTCATAGTTACCGTTTAAGGATGCCGTATGGTCCCAAATAGTATTGTTGTTATCAAATGTGTTTAAGAACCCAAAAATATCGCCATCAAATTCTACCCCACCTTTATCTGAAAACTGAGTGTTTCTCTCATTATAGAAATCAAGACCAGTTCTCCAATTTACTCCTAAATTTTCGTTGATTTCATAGGATAAAGAAGTATTAAAATAAAACCTGTTTGTTAACTGATTGAATTTAATGTGTTCTGTTACCCAACGTGGGTTTATGATATCATTACCATTTCTATAGTATACACTACCACCAGTAACCGGGTTTTCAAAAGGTAAGCCCATTAAATCTACGTTTCTTGGGGTAAATAATACAGCACCATATACAGAGTTAGAACTAATACCACCGTTACCTCTACTTGCTGATACCGGAGGAGTGTCATAATCAGTTCTTGAATAGTTCATTGTTCCTGCAATGGTGAATTTGTTACTTAATTTAGAACGTCCACCAACAGAAAAGTTGACACGTCTTAATTGGTTACCTGGTGTAAAACCAACATCGTTAAGATGCCCTAAGTTAGCATTATATGTAGTGTTTCCATCTTGGGAACCTCCAGCAAAGTTTACAGAGGTATTGGTCACGTGACCAGGAGCAAAAAACTCCTCTACTGAATCATAAGGTCTCCACTCATAACGTGCGCCTTGCAATTCTGGAAAAGCTTCTCTGGTTGCAGCAATTGCAGTAGTTGAATAAGGATGTTCCAAAGTTCCATTTTCATCAATGGCAGCTTGCGCGCCCCAACCTGCAGTTCCTTCTCTATCAAAACTTGGTCCCCAGTTACTGAAGAACCAACCAAATGCTTGGTCAAATCCACCACCATATTTAGTTTGGTATTCAGGTAAGGAAGCATATTCGTTAACAAAGTAAGAAGTGTTTACTGAAATCTCGTTCTTTTTAACACCACCGGTATTAGCAGCAGCCTTAGTAGTAACAAGAATAACACCATTTTTACCTAAGGTACCATATAATGTTGTAGCGGCTAAACCTTTAAGTACTTCTATGTTGGCAATATTGTTAGGGTCAATATCTAAAAAACGTGAAGATCCCGTATTACCTGAAAGGAAATCTCCACCACTGTTCGTGTCATTACTGAAAGGAACACCATCCACAATAAATAAAGCTTGGTTACTTCCACTAAATGAACTTAGACCCCTAATGGTCACACTGGTTGCAGAACCTGACATACCACCACCGGAAGTAATGTTTACACCTGCGGCCTTACCGGCAAGTACACGAGCAACATCACCCTCAGCTCTAGACTCTAGGGCTTCTTGACCAACAGAGCTGGTTGCATAACCTAAAGCCTTTTTTTCACGCTTAATACCTTGCGCTGTTACTACAACCTCTTCAAGAGCCTGCGCGTCTTCCTGCATGGCAACATTAACGGTGTCTCCTGCACCTACATTTTGACGAACAGCTTTTTGTCCAATATAGGTAAATAATAATGTCTGTCCTTCAGAGGCGCTGATGGAGTAATTTCCATCGAAATCAGTCTGAGTACCATTTGTGGTGCCCTCGACTACAATGTTTACCCCAGGCAAAGGAAGCCCATCTTGATCAGTAACCGTACCGGAAACTGTTTTTTGTTGTGCGAACGAAAGATGCACAACTAACGCCAAAAGAAGCGTTAACAATCCTTTTAGTTTTGTTCTCATTTTTAAATTATTTGAATTAGCTAGCGGCAAACTTCACAATAAACTGTTAATAATGCAAGTGAATTTTAATAAAACTTTAAGGAAACTCATAAAATTATTAGTTACAGATAAAACACCGCGCATATTTTAAGTTATATAATTTTACCTATCAATTTTTGAGAATATGCTAATTTTAAGGAGAAGACAGCATTAAAATATTTTGCGGTTGAAAGGTTCAAATCTTCAAATTTGGCTAAAAAACCTCGTGTTTGGGCGTGGTAAAATTTAACATTAATATGGCCTGTAAAATCGATTATGAAAAAAAATATAAAAATAATTTGATCGGGGTTTGAATTATACTGAAATATTACTACATTTGCCGACCCTTAAAGTAGGGGTAATTTTATACATTATATTATAGTATGCCAACAATATCACAATTAGTACGAATAGGAAGAGAGACGATTACTAAGAAGAGTAAATCGGCTGCTTTGGATTCGTGTCCTCAAAGAAGGGGTGTTTGTACACGTGTTTATACTACAACGCCAAAGAAACCAAATTCAGCTATGCGTAAAGTAGCAAGGGTAAGGTTAACCAATGGTAAGGAAGTTAACGCTTACATTCCCGGTGAAGGACATAATCTTCAAGAGCACTCGATAGTATTAGTAAGAGGCGGAAGAGTTAAAGATTTACCTGGGGTAAGGTATCATATTGTACGTGGTGCATTGGACACAGCAGGTGTGGCCGGTAGAACACAACGTAGATCAAAATATGGTGCAAAAAAACCTAAGAAGTAATTAAACTTGTTTAAAAGGAAGTAATGAGAAAAAGACAGGCAAAGAAAAGACCACTTTTACCGGATCCAAGGTTTAACGACCAATTGGTTACGCGTTTCGTCAATATGATGATGTGGGATGGTAAAAAATCAGTTGCTTTTAGTGTTTTTTACGATGCAATAGATATCGTAGACGCTAAAAAAACCGATGAAGAGAAAACGGCTTTGGAGTTGTGGAAAGATGCATTGAGTAATGTTATGCCACATGTTGAAGTTCGTAGTAGAAGAGTTGGTGGGGCAACGTTCCAGATACCGATGCAAATTAGACCGGACAGGAAAATATCTACCGCTATGAAGTGGTTGATCAGTTATGCAAGAAAGCGTAATGAAAAAGGAATGTCTCAAAAATTAGCTGGCGAAATCTTAGCTGCTGCAAAAGAAGAAGGTGCTGCGGTTAAGAAAAGAGTGGATACGCATAAAATGGCCGAGGCAAACAAAGCATTCTCTCACTTTAGATTCTAATATATAATGGCAAGAGATTTAAAATACACAAGAAATATAGGAATTGCCGCGCATATTGATGCAGGTAAGACTACGACTACCGAACGTATACTTTTTTACACCGGTGTAAGTCATAAAATAGGAGAGGTTCATGATGGTGCTGCCACTATGGACTGGATGGAGCAAGAGCAGGAAAGAGGTATTACAATTACTTCAGCTGCTACAACTTGTACCTGGAAGTTCCCGTTGGAGAATGCAAAGGAATTGCCAGATACAAAAGATTATCATTTTAATATTATTGACACTCCTGGTCACGTTGATTTTACCGTTGAGGTAAACCGTTCTTTACGTGTCTTGGATGGTTTGGTCTTTTTGTTTAGTGCGGTTGATGGTGTAGAGCCTCAGTCTGAAACTAACTGGAGATTGGCCGATAATTATAAAGTGCCAAGAATTGGGTTTGTAAACAAAATGGACCGTCAAGGTTCTAATTTCCTTATGGTGTGTAAGCAGGTTAAGGAAATGTTGGGGTCAAATGCAGTTCCTATTGTATTACCTATTGGTGAAGAGGCGGATTTTAAAGGAATCGTTGATTTGGCAAAGAATAGAGCAATTGTATGGCATGATGAAGGTTTCGGTTCTACTTTTGATGTGATCGATATTCCTGAAGATATGAAAGCAGAGGTTAAGGAGTATAGAGCTGCCTTGATCGAAGCTGTTGCTGAGTACGATGAGGAATTGATGGAGAAATTCTTTGAGGATGAGGACTCTATTACTGAGGAGGAAGTACATGCTGCTTTAAGGGCTGCGGTTATGGATCGTGCAATCATTCCAATGATATGTGGTTCATCTTTTAAAAATAAAGGTGTTCAGTTTTTGTTGGATGCTGTTTGTAGATACTTGCCTTCTCCTATAGATAAGGATGATATTGAAGGAACTAATCCAAATACAGGTGCTGTTGAAAAGCGTAAGCCTAATGTTAAGGAGCCTTTTTCAGCTCTAGCTTTTAAAATTGCTACCGATCCTTTTGTAGGTAGATTGGCTTTCTTTAGAACATATTCTGGTCGTTTAGATGCTGGATCTTACATATTGAATAACCGTTCAGGTAAAAAGGAACGTATTTCACGTATTTATCAAATGCACTCTAATAAACAAAATGCTATCGATTATATCGAAGCAGGTGATATTGGTGCTGCTGTAGGTTTTAAGGATATTAAAACTGGTGATACGATGTCTGACGAAAAACATCCTATCGTTTTGGAAAGTATGGATTTCCCAGAGCCGGTAATTGGTATTGCTGTAGAGCCTAAAACTAAGGCAGATGTGGATAAATTGGGTATGGCCTTAGGTAAATTGGCTGAAGAGGATCCAACTTTTACGGTTAGAACCGATGAGGCTTCAGGTCAGACAATTATATCCGGTATGGGTGAGCTTCACTTAGATATTATTGTTGATCGTCTTAAGAGGGAATTTAAAGTTGAGGTTAGCCAAGGTGAGCCACAAGTTGAATATAAAGAAGCGTTAACGAAAACTGCATCACATAGAGAAACTTATAAAAAGCAATCTGGTGGTCGTGGTAAATTTGGTGACATCGTTTTTGAAATGGGTCCTGCTGATGAGGATTTTGAAGGAGATGGGTTACAGTTTGTTGACGAAATTAAAGGTGGACGTATTCCTAAAGAATTCATTCCTGCTGTTGAAAAAGGATTTGTTGCTGCTATGCAAAACGGACCTTTGGCTGGCTATGAGATGGATACTATGAAAGTAGTATTAAAGGATGGTTCTTTCCACCCTGTGGATTCAGATGCACTTTCTTTTGAATTGGCTGCCAAAATGGGTTATAAAGCTGCTGGTAAAGCCGCTGGTGCCGTAATCATGGAACCGATAATGAAATTGGAGGTAATTACTCCAGAGGAAAATATGGGTGACATTGTAGGTGACTTGAACAGAAGACGTGGTACTATTGGTGATATGAGCGATAGGGCTGGTGCCAAAGTAGTAAAAGGTACTGTTCCATTATCTGAAATGTTTGGATATGTAACATCGTTAAGAACATTATCTTCCGGTCGTGCAACATCTACTATGGAATTTTCACACTATGCGGAAACTCCTTCAAATATATCTGAAGAAGTTATTAAAGCAGCAAAAGGAATAACAGCATAAATTTAGGACATGAGTCAGAAAATTAGAATAAAACTAAAATCCTACGATCATAATTTGGTAGATAAATCTGCTGAAAAGATTGTAAAGACGGTAAAGACAACCGGTGCTGTTGTTACAGGACCAATTCCTTTGCCAACGCATAAAAAGATTTTTACGGTATTGCGTTCTCCGCACGTAAATAAAAAATCAAGAGAGCAGTTTCAATTAAGTTCTTACAAGAGGTTATTGGATATTTATAGCTCTTCTTCTAAAACTATCGATGCCCTTATGAAGTTAGAGCTTCCAAGTGGTGTAGAGGTTGAGATTAAGGTGTAGGTAATAAACTTACCTTGTTAAGGTGAGTAACATGTCCTAAGCTGCGGGCGAGGGAAAAACGGAAAAAATAATTTAGGGTTAAATTATTTTGACCCTATTTTTTTGAATAGTATTTAATAGTAATAATTAATATAAATAAGTATGTCTGGGTTAATAGGAAAGAAAGTAGGCATGACCAGTATTTTTGACGAGAATGGAAAGAATATTCCATGTACCGTTATACAAGCTGGCCCATGTGTAGTTACCCAAGTCAGAACCGAAGAGGTTGACGGGTATAGTGCCCTTCAACTTGGTTTCGATGACAAGGCAGAAAGTCGTGCTAATAAGGCCCAATCTGGCCACTTTAAAAAAGCAGGTGCTTCTCCTAAGAAAAAAGTCGTTGAATTCCGAGATTTTGAAGGTGAGTTTAAATTAGGAGACACTGTTGGTGTAGATGTGTTCGTTGAAGGCGAATTTGTTGATGTCGTTGGTACTTCTAAAGGAAAAGGTTTTCAAGGTGTAGTTAAGCGTCATGGTTTTGGTGGTGTGGGTCAAGCAACCCATGGTCAACATAACAGGCTTAGGGCTCCAGGTTCAATTGGTGCAGCATCTTACCCAGCTAGAGTATTTAAAGGTATGAAAATGGCTGGTAGAATGGGGTCTGACCGTGTTACGGTTCAAAACCTTAGGGTTTTAAAAGTAGTTCCAGAAAAGAATCTTTTAGTAGTTAAAGGTTGTGTTCCTGGTCATAAGAATGCTTATGTAACGATACAAAAGTAGAGGTAATGAAGATAGCAGTTTTAGATATTAAAGGAAAAGACACAGGTAGAAAGGCAAACCTTTCTGATGATGTTTTCGCTATAGAGCCTAATGAGCATGCGGTTTATTTAGATGTTAAGCAATATTTGGCACATCAAAGACAAGGTACGCATAAAGCTAAGGAGAGAGCAGAAATAGCAGGTAGTACTAGAAAGATAAAGAAGCAAAAAGGTACAGGTACGGCAAGAGCCGGTAGTATTAAGTCGCCTATCTTTAGAGGTGGTGGTAGAATATTTGGCCCTAGACCTAAGGATTACACCCAAAAATTGAATAAAAACCTTAAACGTTTGGCAAGAAAATCTGCCTTGACTTTAAAGTCTAAGGATAATGCCATAATCGTTGTTGAGGATTTTGATTTTGATACTCCAAAAACAAAGGATTTTGTTGAAGTTTTAAAGACTTTAGGAATTGAAAACAAAAAGTCTTTGATTGTGTTGGGTGATTCAAATAAAGGTGTATATTTGTCTTCGCGTAATTTCAAAGGGTCTGAAGTTATAACTAACTCAGAATTAAGCACTTACAAAATACTTAATGCTAATAGTGTGGTGTTGTTGGAGAGCTCTCTAGAAGGAATAGAATCGAATTTAAATAAACAATAATATCATGAGTGTGTTGATAAAGCCAATTATAACGGAAAAAATGACTGCGGATAGCGAGTTGAACAATCGTTATGGTTTCGTAGTTAACCCTAAGGCAAACAAATTGCAGATAAAAGATGCAGTTGAGGCAACTTATGGTGTTTCGGTTAAAAAGGTTCGTACAATGAATTACGGGCCCACCAGAAAATCCAGATATACTAAAACTGGGGTGCAGCATGGTAAAACAAATGCAATTAAAAAGGCAATTGTAGATGTTGTTGAAGGTGATATTATTGATTTTTACAGTAATCTATAAAGACAAGAAATGTCAGTTAGAAAATTAAAACCAGTCACTCCTGGACAGCGTTTTAGAGTAGTAAACGGATTTGACGCCATTACTGCTGATAAGCCGGAGAAAAGCTTGCTTGCTCCGTTAAAAAAGTCCGGAGGTAGAAACAGTCAAGGAAAAATGACCATGCGCCAAAAAGGTGGAGGTCATAAAAGAAGGTATCGTGTTATAGATTTTAAAAGGGACAAGCAAGATGTGCTAGCTACCGTAAAATCTATAGAGTACGATCCAAATAGAACGGCATTTATTGCTCTTGTAGAGTATGCTGATGGTGAAAAGCGTTATGTGATCGCACAAAACGGTTTGCAGGTTGGACAGAAGATTTCTTCGGGTTCTGATGTAGCGCCAGAGATCGGTAATGCAATGCCTTTGAGTGAAGTTCCTTTGGGAACCATCATTTCATGTATTGAGTTAAGGCCTGGGCAAGGTGCTGTTATGGCAAGAAGTGCAGGTACCTTTGCGCAATTAATGGCAAAGGACGGTAAGTTTGTAACCGTTAAAATGCCTTCAGGTGAAACAAGATTGGTTCTTTCTGGTTGTTTGGCTACAATAGGTGCTATTTCTAACTCTGATCATCAATTACTTGTTTCCGGTAAAGCTGGTAGAAGTAGATGGTTAGGTAGAAGACCAAGAACAAGACCGGTGGCTATGAACCCTGTAGATCATCCAATGGGTGGTGGTGAAGGTAGAGCTTCTGGTGGTCATCCAAGATCTAGAAACGGTATACCTGCAAAAGGATTTAGAACCCGTTCTAAGACTAAGAGCACCAATAAGTATATTATAGAACGTAGAAAGAAATAAAAAAGTAGAAAGAAATGGCACGTTCACTAAAAAAAGGACCATACGTACACTATAGCTTGGAGAAAAAAATCCAACAAAGTGCAGCATCCGGTAAGAAATCGGTAATTAAGACTTGGTCAAGGGCATCTATGATCACTCCAGATTTTGTTGGAATGACAATAGCTGTTCATAACGGAAAACAATTTGTACCTGTTTTTGTAACTGAAAACATGGTTGGACATAAACTTGGGGAATTTTCACCTACTAGATCTTTTAGAGGTCACGTTGGTGCAAAAAACAAAGGAAAAAAGTAAGCTATGGGAGTTCGTAAAAAACAAATGGCCGAAAGAATCAAGGCTGAAAAAAAGAAGGTAGCTTTTGCTAAGTTGAACAACTGTCCAACTTCGCCAAGAAAGATGCGTTTGGTTGCTGATTTAATTAGAGGTGCTAAAGTTGAAAATGCCTTAGCTATATTAAGATTCAACCCAAAGGAGGCTTCTAGAAAACTAGAAAAATTATTATTATCCGCTTTGGCAAATTGGCAGGCTAAAAATGAAGATGCAAATGTTGAAGATGCAGATTTAGTTGTTGCTGAAATTAGAGTTGATAGTGGTGCAATGTTAAAAAGATTGCGTCCAGCTCCACAAGGAAGAGCACATAGAATTAGAAAACGTTCAAACCATGTTACTTTGGTTTTAGGGTCTAAAAATATAACAGAAAACTAGAATGGGACAGAAAACAAATCCAATAGGAAATCGTCTAGGAATCATTAGAGGTTGGGAATCTAACTGGTATGGTGGAAACGATTATGGGGATAAATTGGCTGAAGATGATAAAATACGAAAGTATATTCACGCCAGACTTTCTAAAGCTAGTGTTTCTAGAGTTATTATAGAACGTACCCTAAAGCTTATAACGGTAACGGTTACCACTGCAAGACCTGGTATTATTATCGGTAAAGGTGGACAAGAAGTTGATAAATTAAAAGAAGAGTTAAAGAAAATCACCAATAAGGAGGTTCAGATTAATATCTTCGAAATAAAAAGACCTGAATTGGATGCTAATTTGGTAGCGGCAAGTGTTGCCCGCCAGATTGAAAGTAGGATCTCATTTAGGAGGGCTATTAAAATGGCCATTGCTGCTGCAATGAGAATGAATGCCGAAGGTATTAAAATTCAAATTTCAGGTAGGTTAAATGGTGCGGAAATGGCAAGATCTGAGTCTTACAAAGACGGAAGAATTCCATTATCCACATTCAGAGCCGATATTGATTACGCTCTTCAAGAAGCTCAAACCACTTATGGTAAACTTGGAATAAAAGTTTGGATCATGAAAGGTGAGGTTTACGGAAAAAGAGAATTGTCGCCTTTAGTAGGAATGCAAAAAGGTGATTCTTCTAAAGGAGGTAAGCAAGAAGGTGGTAGAAAACAACGTCGTAGAAAGTAATTTTTTAAAGAACTAAAGTAATGTTACAACCGAAAAGAACGAAGTTCCGTAAAATGCAGAAAGGCCGTATGAAAGGCCTAGCTGGTAGAGGACACCAACTTTCAAATGGTATGTTCGGTATAAAGAATGTTGGTGATGCAGCGTTCTTGACTTCACGCCAAATAGAGGCTGCACGTATTGCTGCAACAAGATATATGAAAAGGGAAGGGCAGTTATGGATAAAGATATTTCCGGATAAGCCTATAACCAAGAAACCTCTTGAGGTACGTATGGGTAAAGGTAAGGGTGCTCCTGAATATTTTGTAGCCGTGGTAAAACCAGGTAGAATCATGTTCGAAGTAGCTGGAGTTCCTGTGGAAGTAGCAAAAGAGGCTTTAAGATTAGCGGCACAAAAGCTTCCTGTTAAAACTAAATTTATTGTAGCTCGAGATTACGAGGGTAGAAATTAAACGTAAGGAACTATGAAAAAACAAGAAATTAAAGAATTGTCTGTTGAAGGACTTACGGAGAAATTGGCCGAGTATAAAAAGCAGCATGAAGAATTGAAAATGGCACATTTTGTAACTCCGTTGGAAAATCCATTGCAGATTAGAAAGGTAAGGAGAACAGTAGCAAGATTGGCCACTGAATTAACTAATAGGGAAAACCAATAATTGGTTCGGCTTTATGGAAAAAAGAAACTTAAGAAAAGAGAGAGTAGGAGTTGTCACTAGTAATAAGATGGAAAAATCCATTGTTATTTCAGAGGTGAAAAGAGTAAAGCATCCTATGTACGGTAAATTCGTTTTGAAGACAAAGAAATATGTTGCACATGACGAAAAGAACGATTGTAACATTGGTGATACTGTAAAGATCATGGAAACTCGTCCTATGAGTAAAACCAAATGTTGGAGATTAGTAGAAATCTTAGAAAGAGCTAAATAAGTTATGTTACAGCAAGAATCTAGATTAAAGGTAGCGGATAACACCGGGGCGAAGGAAGTATTGACTATTCGTGTATTAGGTGGTACCAAAAGAAGATATGCATCTATAGGCGACAAAATTGTTGTTACCGTAAAGGAAGCAACTCCAAATGGAGGTATCAAAAAAGGAGCGGTATCAACAGCGGTCGTCGTTCGTACCAAGAAAGAAGTAAGAAGACCAGATGGGTCGTATATCAGATTTGACGATAACGCTTGTGTTTTATTAAATCCTGCTGGAGAGATGAGGGGAACCCGTGTTTTCGGACCCGTTGCAAGGGAGCTAAGGGACAAGCAATTTATGAAGATTGTATCATTGGCCCCAGAGGTATTATAATATAACGGACAAGATGAAAAAGTTAAAAATAAAAACAGGAGATACGGTAAGAATTATCGCTGGTGACCATAAGGGTACAGAGGGTAAGATTATGCGTGTAAATCTTGAAAAAAATAAAGCCATTGTAGAAGGTGCTAATATGGTCTCTAAACATGAGAAACCAAGTGCAAAGAACCCTCAAGGTGGTATTGTGAAAAAAGAAGCTTTAATCCATATTTCAAACTTGGCTTTGATCGACAGTAAAACTGGTGATACAACTAGAGTAGGTTACGAAATAAAGGATGGTAAAAAAGTTAGGGTTTCCAAAAAATCCAAAGAAGTAATTTAGTTATGGCATACGTTACAAGATTAAAGAAAGAGTATAAGGAGCGAATTATTGCTGCCCTTACCGAAGAATTTGGTTACAGTAATGTAATGCAGGTTCCTAAGTTAGAAAAAATAGTAATGAGTAGAGGTATTGGTGCTGCTGTTGCCGATAAAAAGCTTATTGATCATGCTATTGATGAAATGACGATGATTACTGGTCAAAAAGCTGTTGCTACATTATCTAAAAAAGATGTTGCTGCCTTTAAATTAAGAAAAGGTATGCCTATTGGTGCTAAAGTTACCCTTAGAGGTGAGCGTATGTACGAATTCTTAGATCGTTTGGTAACGTCTGCTTTGCCAAGGGTTCGTGATTTTCAAGGTATTAAGGCTACAGGTTTTGATGGTCGTGGAAATTATAACTTAGGTATTACGGAACAAATTATATTCCCGGAAATTAACATTGATAAAATCAATAGAATTAACGGTATGGATATTACTTTTGTGACCTCTGCAAATACTGACAAGGAAGCAAAATCATTATTAACGGAATTAGGTTTACCTTTTAAAAAGAATTAGTATGGCTAAGGAATCAATGAAAGCCCGTGAAAGAAAAAGGGAAAGAATAGTAGCAAAATACGCTGAGAAAAGAAAGGCTTTAAAGGAAGCTGGTGATTATGAAGGTTTGCAAAAACTTCCTAAGAACGCTTCTCCAGTTCGTTTACATAATAGATGTAAGCTTACAGGAAGACCTAAGGGTTACATGAGAACCTTTGGTATTTCTAGGGTAATGTTCAGAGAAATGGCAAATGCCGGTTTAATTCCTGGAGTTAAAAAGGCTAGCTGGTAAAAAATTAGAATTATTAATGGTTTCAGGTTTAACATGAAAGTTAAAAACCGTCACCGAATTATATATACATGGTAACAGATACTATAGCAGATTACCTAACGAGAGTTAGAAACGCAAGTAGAGCAGGACATAGAGTTGTTGAAATCCCTGCATCTAACTTGAAAAAAGAGATAACTAAAATATTATTCGATCAAGGATATATTTTAAGTTATAAGTTTGAGGACAGTAAAGTTCAAGGTACAATTAAGATCGCTTTGAAATATGACAAGTTTACAAAGGAGCCTGTTATCAAAAAAATACAGCGTATAAGTAAGCCTGGTTTAAGAAAGTATGCCGGTAGTGAAGATTTACCACGTGTATTGAACGGTTTAGGTATCGCTATTGTTTCTACATCACACGGTGTAATGACAAGTAAGCAAGCAAAGGCGGAAAAAGTTGGTGGTGAAGTTTTATGCTACGTTTATTAATTGATATAAAGAATTAGAAAATGTCTAGAATAGGTAATAATCCAATCGCAATTCCAGAAGGAGTAACTATTGAAATCAATGATAATATCATTTCTGTAAAAGGAAAGTTAGGGGAGTTGACTCAAGAGTTTTCTGGTGTAGCGGTAAAGGTAGAAGATGGTCAGGCTTGGGTAACAAGACCTTCAGATTCTAAGGAGCATAAAGCAAAGCACGGTTTATATAGATCACTTATACTGAATATGGTTGAGGGTGTTTCAAAAGGATGGACCAAAGAATTGGAGTTAGTAGGTGTAGGTTATAGAGCAAGTAACCAAGGTCAAAAACTTGATTTGGCACTAGGGTTTTCCCATAATATAGTTTTTGATTTGGCCCCAGAGGTTAAAGTTGAGACTGTATCTGAAAAAGGAAAGAATCCTATTGTAAAGTTGACCTCTCATGACAAACAATTGGTTGGTCATATAGCAGCTAAGATTAGATCATTCCGTAAACCTGAACCTTACAAAGGAAAAGGTATTAAGTTTGTTGGTGAAATATTAAGAAGAAAAGCTGGTAAATCAGCTTAATATAAGTGTATTATGGGATTATCAAAAACACAAAGAAAAAATAGAATCCGTCGTAGAATTCGTAAGGTTTCTACCGGTACAGCAGCTAGACCTAGGTTGTCTGTTTTCCGTAGCAATAGCGAGATTTATGCTCAAGTAATAGATGACGTAAAAGGAATTACTTTGGTATCTGCTTCTTCAAGAGATAAGGATATTGCAAAGGAAAAAGGAAATAAAACTGAAATTGCTGCTCTAGTAGGTAAAACAATTGCTGAGAAATCTGTTAAGGCAGGTCTGGACAAGGTCGCTTTTGATAGAGGCGGTAATTTATATCATGGTAGAGTAAAGTCTTTGGCCGAAGGTGCAAGAGAAGCAGGATTAAAATTCTAATAAACTAGTATGTTCCAAAAATATAAAAACGTAGAAACGGTTAAACCTGGCGGTTTAGATTTAAAAGATAAATTAGTTGGCATTCAACGTGTAACTAAGGTAACTAAAGGTGGTAGGGCATTCGGTTTTTCTGCTATTGTAGTTGTAGGTGATGAAAATGGTGTTGTAGGCCACGGTTTAGGTAAATCCAAAGAAGTTGCTACAGCAATTGCAAAAGCAATTGAGGACGGTAAAAAGAATTTGATTAGAATTCCTTTGAACAATGGTACCTTACCACATGAGCAAAAAGGTAAATTTGGTGGAGCTAGGGTTTATATTCAGCCAGCTTCCCATGGTACGGGTGTTATTGCCGGTGGTGCAGTAAGATCGGTATTGGAATCTGTAGGTGTTCATGATGTATTATCTAAATCACAAGGTTCTTCTAATCCTCATAATGTAGTAAAAGCAACATTTGATGCTTTGTTACAACTTAGGGATGCAAAGACTATTGCAAGTCAAAGAGGTGTTTCTTTAGAAAAAGTATTTAAAGGCTAAGAGTAGAATTATGGCAAAGATTAAAGTTACACAAGTAAAAAGTGGAATTAAGAAACCTCAAAATCAGAAAAGAACATTAGAGGCTCTTGGTTTAAAAAGAATTGGTCAAGTCGTAGAACATGACAATACGGCCAATATTCTTGGAATGATAAATAAAGTTAAACATTTAGTTTCCGTAGAGGAGGCTTAAATATAGAATAGAATGGGTTTACATAATCTACAGCCTGCAGAAGGTTCAGTGAATAGAGACGGTAAGCGTCTTGGACGAGGACAAGGGTCTGGAAAAGGAGGAACTGCTGCAAGAGGTCATAAAGGGGCAAAATCAAGATCTGGTTATTCTAAGAAAATTGGTTTTGAAGGTGGTCAAATGCCTTTACAACGTCGTGTTCCTAAATTTGGTTTTACGAATATCAACCGTAAGAATTATAAAGGTATCAATATTGAGAAATTGCAAGAGCTTGTTGATAACAAGGTTATTGAAAAAGAAGTTTCTTTAGATATTTTGGTAGAGAACGGTGTAGTTGGTAAAAACGATTTAGTAAAAATTTTAGGTAACGGTGAATTAAAATCTCCCCTAAAAATTACAGTACATAAATTTACCGCTTCAGCTAAAGCAGCTATTGAAGCAGCTGGTGGTGAGGCAATAAGTTTGTAAGCATAAACGAGAGCATGAAGAATTTTATTGATACAATATCCAATATTTGGAAGATAGAAGAGCTAAGAAATAGAATACTTATTACCTTGGGTCTTTTATTGGTGTACAGGTTTGGTTGCCAAATTGTTCTTCCGGGTATAGATTCAACACAATTAGGTGGATTGACCGATGGAACCGATCAAGGTATTTTTGGTCTTTTAAACGCATTTACGGGAGGGGCTTTCGCCAATGCTTCTGTTTTTGCCTTGGGTATTATGCCTTACATTTCTGCTTCAATTGTAGTTCAATTAATGGGTATTGCAATACCATATCTTCAAAAACTGCAGAAGGAGGGTGAAAGTGGTCGTAAAACTATAAATCAGATTACTAGATGGTTGACCATTGGTATTTGTATAGTACAGGCTCCTGCATATTTATACGGTCTAGAAGCTTTTGGTGTTAGGGATAGTGCTTTTATTTTAGGAAAAGGACTTGATTTTATGATACCGGCAGTAATCATTTTGGTTACAGGTACTGTATTTGCAATGTGGTTGGGAGAGAAAATTACTGATAAAGGTATTGGTAATGGAATATCATTATTGATAATGATTGGTATTATCGCCACTATGCCGCAATCTTTTGTACAGGAGTTTATTTCTAGAACTGTAGATAATAATGGCGGATTGATGTTTATCCTAATTGAAGTTATCATTTGGTTCTTAGTTATTCTTGCATGTATATTATTGGTAATGGCCACACGCCAAATACCTGTGCAATATGCTAGAAGAACAGCTTCCGGTGGTTATGAGAAAAACATTATGGGGTCTAGACAATATATTCCATTAAAATTAAATGCATCTGGGGTTATGCCTATAATCTTTGCCCAAGCTATTATGTTTGTGCCAGGAATGATCGGTGGAGCTTTTGACGATACTGCATTTGGACAATGGATGCAAGTTCAATTTAGTGATATATTCGGTTTGGCTTATAATATATTATTTGCCTTGTTAATAATAATCTTCACTTACTTTTATACGGCCATTACGGTTCCTACTAATAAAATGGCAGATGACCTTAAAAGAAGTGGTGGTTTTATACCGGGAATACGTCCTGGTAAAGAAACTGGAGATTTTTTAGATAAGATTATGTCATTAATAACGTTACCTGGATCAATTTTCTTAGCTTTGCTCGCAATTTTGCCGGCCGTTGTAGTTAAGTTGATGGATGTTCAGGCTGGATGGGCCTTATTTTATGGAGGTACATCTTTATTGATTATGGTTGGTGTGGCAATAGATACTGTTCAACAGGTTAATTCTTATCTGTTAAATAGACATTATGATGGCCTAATGAAAACCGGTAAAAATAGAAAAGTAGCATAATTTATGGCTAAACAGGCAGCAATAGAACAAGATGGTTCTATCATTGAAGCATTGTCAAATGCAATGTTTAGGGTAGAATTGGAAAATGGACATGTAGTAACAGCGCATATTTCAGGTAAGATGCGTATGCATTATATTAAATTATTACCTGGTGATAAGGTTAAATTGGAGATGAGTCCATATGATCTTACGAAAGCAAGAATTACATATAGATACTAAGATACAAGATGAAAGTAAGAGCATCAGTTAAAAAGAGAAGTGCCGACTGCAAGATTGTTCGCAGAAAAGGCAGGTTGTACGTAATCAACAAAAAGAATCCTAGATTTAAACAAAGACAAGGGTAATTATGGCAAGAATCGCAGGTATTGATATACCAAAACAAAAGAGAGGCGTTATCGCCTTAACCTACATTTTTGGAATTGGAAGAAGTAGAGCTCAGGAAATTTTGAGCAAAGCCCAGGTTAGTGAAGATACAAAGGTTTCTGATTGGAATGATGATGAAATAGGACGTATTAGGGAGGCTGTATCTGGTTACGTAATCGAAGGAGAATTACGTTCCGAAACCCAATTGAACATTAAACGATTAATGGATATTGGTTGTTATAGAGGTATTCGTCACAGGTCTGGTTTACCTTTAAGAGGTCAGCGTACCAAGAATAATTCTAGAACTAGAAAAGGAAAGCGTAAAACAGTTGCTAACAAGAAAAAAGCAACTAAATAATAAGTAGGTATGGCAAAGGCAAATACTAAAGTTACCAAGAAACGTAAAGTTATAGTTGATTCTGTTGGAGAAGCTCATATAAGTGCATCTTTCAACAATATCATTATCTCTTTAACCAATAAAAAGGGAGATGTAATTTCTTGGTCGTCTGCAGGTAAATTAGGATTTAGAGGTTCTAAGAAAAATACTCCTTATGCAGCTCAGGTTGCAGCTGAAGATTGTTCTAAAGTTGCTCACGAGGCAGGTTTGAGAAAAGTGAAAGTTTACGTTAAAGGACCTGGTAATGGTAGAGAATCTGCTATTAGGTCTTTACATAATGCAGGAATAGAGGTAACGGAAATTATCGATGTTACACCTATGCCACATAATGGTTGTAGACCTCCAAAAAGAAGAAGAGTTTAATCAATTTTATATATTTCACCGAAAGTGTAATTACGATTATCGAAGGATAAGCCTTAATTCATAATCTCACTTTCAAATTAAAGGAAAATGGCAAGATATACAGGACCAAAGTCAAAAATCGCACGTAAATTCGGCGAAGCAATTTTTGGAGACGATAAGTCTTTCGAAAAGAAAAACTACCCACCAGGACAGCATGGGAACAACAGACGTAGAGGAAAGAAATCTGAGTACTCTATTCAGTTAATGGAAAAGCAGAAGGCTAAATATACCTACGGTATTTTAGAAAAACAATTTAGAAATTTGTTTCAAGCTGCAAAAAGAAAAGAAGGTGTTGCTGGTGAAATATTATTGCAATTATGTGAATCACGTTTAGATAACGTAGTTTACAGAATGGGAATTTCACCTACTAGAAGTGGGGCAAGACAATTGGTTTCTCATAGACATATAACAGTAAACGGGGAAGTTGTAAATATACCTTCTTATTCCCTTAAGGCCGGAGATGTTGTTGGAGTTAGGGAAAAGTCAAAATCATTACAAAGTATACAGGATTCATTAACCGCTAATAGCGCTGTTTATGAGTGGATTTCTTGGAATAGCGAAAAGAAGGAAGGTACGTATGTATCTGTTCCTGAAAGAATGCAGATTCCAGAAAACATCAAAGAACAATTAATCGTGGAGTTATACTCTAAATAAACAATACCGATCCAATTATGGCATTATTTAATTTTCAGAAACCCGATAAAGTAATAATGATCGATTCCTCAGATTTCGAAGGGAAGTTCGAATTTCGCCCTTTGGAACCTGGTTATGGATTAACTGTTGGGAATGCGTTAAGACGTGTGTTGCTTTCTTCATTAGAAGGTTATGCAATTACGTCTGTTAGGATAGATAAGGTAGAGCATGAGTTCTCGGTTATCTCTGGCGTTGTAGAAGATGTTACTGAAATTATATTGAACTTGAAGCAAGTACGTTTCAAGAAACAAATAGAAGATTCTGAAGCAGAAGTTGTATCAATTTCCGTAAGTGGAAAAAATCAATTAACTGCTGGCGATTTTCAAAAATTTATTTCAGGATATCAGGTGTTAAACCCAGATTTGGTAATTTGTAATATGGATGCCAAAGTAAGCATCAATATGGAAATAACCATTGAAAAAGGTAGGGGTTATGTGCCTGCAGAGGAAAATAAAAAATCTGGTGCGCCAATAGGTACAATAGCGGTAGATTCTATCTTTACGCCTATTAAGAATGTAAAGTATAGTATTGAAAACTTTCGTGTAGAGCAAAAGACCGATTATGAAAAATTGGTTTTTGAAATATCTTCTGATGGTTCTATCCATCCTAAGGATGCGTTGACGGAAGCGGCAAAAGTACTTATTCATCACTTCATGTTGTTCTCGGATGAGCGTATTACGCTTGAAGCGGATGAAATAGCACAAACTGAAACATATGATGAAGAATCATTGCATATGCGTCAGTTATTAAAAACAAAATTGGTAGATATGGATCTTTCCGTACGTGCCCTTAATTGTTTAAAAGCTGCAGAAGTAGATACGTTAGGTGATTTAGTTTCTTTCAATAAGAACGACTTAATGAAGTTTAGAAACTTCGGTAAAAAATCTTTAACAGAACTTGAAGAACTTGTTATCAACAAAGGTTTAAGTTTTGGTATGGATTTATCAAAATACAAATTAGATAAAGATTAAATAATCATATTTTGCTCCTCGTTCTAACGAGTTTGGTAGCAAGATGATAAAACAGAAAAATGAGACACGGTAAAAAAGTTAATCACTTAGGTAGAAAAACAGCACATAGAAAGGCTATGTTGGCAAACATGGCTTGTTCTTTGATCGAGCATAAAAGAATCAACACTACGGTTGCTAAGGCTAAAGCGTTAAAGCAATTTGTTGAGCCTTTAATTACTAAATCAAAAGCTGAGAATAATGTAAGTGCTGAAAAAGGTACGCACAACAGACGTATAGTTTTTAAGAACTTACGTGATAAGAATGCGGTTACTGAATTGTTCAGTGTGGTTTCGGAAAAGGTTGCTGATAGACCAGGTGGTTATACTAGAATTATTAAATTAGGTAATCGTTTAGGAGATAACGCGGATATGGCGATGATAGAATTGGTTGATTTCAACGAATTGTATAACGCTGGTAAGCCTAAAAAGAAATCTACTAGAAGAAGTAGAAGATCTGGTGGTAATAATGCAGAAACTGCTTCTAAAGTTAAAGAAACTAAAGTAGCGGAAGATGCTCAACCAGAAACAGAATCTCAAACAGATAACGAGGTAAAGGCAGATGATTCTAAGGAATAAATTGTCAATAAATTTTTATAATGAAAAGGATAAGCTTTCTAGCTTATCCTTTTTTTTATGTTTTTTTGTAACTGAATAAATACTAGCATAAAATGAAATATCAAGCAAAGAGAAAAGCCTTAATATTACTTTCAGATGGTACCATATTCCATGGTAAGTCTGTGGGAGATAAAGAGGGTACGGCTTTTGGAGAAGTTTGTTTTAATACCGGTATGACCGGATACCAGGAAATTTTCACAGATCCTTCATATTTTGGCCAAATCATGGTAACTACAAATGCCCATATTGGGAATTATGGAGTAAATAAAGATGAAGTAGAATCGGACACTATAAAAATATCTGGTTTAGTATGTAGAAATTTTAGCTATGATTATTCCAGGGCTTTGGCAGATGATAGTTTGCAAGGTTTTTTGGATGACAATGGTTTGTTTGCTATTTCCGATGTTGATACCAGGGCTTTGGTGAGCTATATTAGGGATCATGGTGCAATGAATGCGGTAATATCTACTGAAGTGGATAATATAGGCGATTTAAAAAAACGTTTAGCAGAAGTTCCTAGTATGGAAGGTTTGGAACTAGCTTCTAAAGTGTCTACTAAAGAGCCTTATTTTGTGGGTAGTGAAAACGCATCGATTAAAATAGCTGCGTTGGATATAGGTATTAAAAAGAATATTCTTAGAAACTTGGTGAAAAGGAATGCCTATGTTAAGGTTTTCCCTTATAACACTACTTTTGAGGAAATGGAGGCTTGGGGTCCAGATGCCTATTTTATATCTAACGGCCCGGGTGATCCAGAACCATTGACGGATGCAATTGCGGCCACCAAAAAAATTATATATACAGATAAGCCGGTTTTTGGTATTTGCCTTGGGCATCAAATCATTGCGTTGGCCAATGGTGTGTCTACTTACAAAATGCATAATGGGCATAGGGGTATTAATCATCCTATATTAAATCTTTTAACAGGCAAGGGAGAGATTACCTCGCAAAATCACGGTTTTGCAATTAACCGTGAAGAAACGGAGGCAAACAATCTTTTGGAAATTACGCATGAGCATTTGAACGATAAAACAGTTGCAGGTTTGCGAATGAAAAATAAAGATGTTTTTTCCGTTCAATATCACCCAGAAGCTAGTCCGGGACCTCATGATGCGGATTACCTTTTTGATGATTTTTTCGGTTTAATTGAAAAAAGTATAAAACATAACGAAATAGTTTAAATTAATGTTATTTAATGGGCAATTGTAATGTGCAAATAAACTTGGTGGAAACTTGGTTTTGTATCTTTGTCCTTTAAATGATCAACTAATAAAAATTAAATAAATGAGTATCATATTAAGTGTTCACGCAAGACAAATTTTAGATTCTAGGGGAAACCCAACGGTTGAAGTAGATGTAATTACTGAAAATGGTGTAATGGGTAGGGCTGCAGTTCCTTCTGGTGCATCTACCGGTGAACATGAAGCAGTTGAACTACGTGATGGTGGTAAGGATTTCATGGGTAAAGGAGTTCTTAAGGCTGTTGATAATGTAAACAATGTAATTGCTGAAGAAATTTTGGGAATGTCCGTATTTGACCAAAACTTACTTGATCAAACAATGATCGATTTAGATGGAACATCAAATAAATCCAAATTAGGGGCCAATGCTATATTAGGAGTTTCTTTGGCGGCAGCCAAAGCGGCAGCAAACGAACTTGGTCTTTCATTGTTTAGATATGTAGGTGGTGTAAGCGCAAATACATTGCCTGTACCAATGATGAATATAATTAATGGTGGTTCTCACTCAGACGCTCCTATTGCGTTTCAGGAATTCATGGTAATGCCGGTTAAAGCAAAGAGCTTTTCACATGCAATGCAGATGGGTACGGAGATTTTTCACCATTTGAAAAAAGTATTGCACGACCGTGGACTAAGTACTGCGGTAGGTGATGAAGGTGGTTTTGCACCTAACCTTGCAGGGGGTACTGAAGATGCATTGGACACTATTGCTAAAGCGGTTAAAAATGCCGGATATTCTTTAGGTGATGATGTTATGATCGCATTAGATTGTGCTGCGGCCGAGTTCTTTGTAGATGGAAAATACGATTATACCAAATTTGAAGGCGAGTCTGGTGTTATAAGAACATCTGAGGAGCAAGCTCAGTACTTAGCTGACCTTAGTGCTAAATATCCTATTATTTCTATTGAAGACGGTATGGATGAGAATGATTGGGACGGTTGGAAATCATTGACCGATAAAATTGGAGATAAGGTACAATTGGTAGGAGATGATTTATTTGTTACCAATGTGGAACGTTTGTCTACAGGTATAGAAAAAGGCATTGCCAATTCAATTTTAATCAAGGTGAATCAAATAGGTACGCTAACGGAAACTATTGCTGCAGTAAATATGGCTAAAAATGCTGGCTATACTTCAGTTATGTCGCATAGATCTGGTGAGACGGAAGATAATACTATTGCTGACCTTGCGGTAGCGTTAAATACCGGCCAAATTAAGACAGGTTCGGCTTCAAGATCAGACCGTATGGCCAAATACAACCAATTGTTACGAATAGAGGAAGAATTGGGTAGTACGGCCTATTACCCTCAAGAAAAAGCATTCAAGGTCAACTAGATTTTGTATGGTAATCAATATAAAAAGCCTTTCCAATTTTGGAAAGGCTTTTTTTGTCTTACTCCTAAACTTTAACTACCTTTTGTAAAAAATACATTTAATACTTTGCTAGTAGCCTATGAACAACTTTCTTTTCGTTTCAGCAGAAAATGACGCCATTCCCGATTGTAAAGCTGGTGGCATGGGAGATGTGGTAAGAGATGTGCCAAGGGAAATTTCGAAAAGGAACGATAGGGTTCATGTAGTTGTTCCTTCTTATTCCAGGCTACATAAAAATGGAATTTTTAGAACTAACCTTCATTTTCACCTTAGGGGTGTGCCATATACGGCAGAGCTTTATGAAGTTATCCCTAAAAAGGTCGACAAGAATATTACCCATTACGTAATTCATCATCCAGAAATTATAGAAGGTGGTATTGCACATATTTATCATGATGACCCTACAGAACCATTTTATAATGATTTTATAAAGTTTATCATTTTTTGTACCGCTACGGCAGAAGCAATCAAGGTTGGGGCTTTTGGCGATTTGGATATCGTTCATATGCATGATTGGCATTCAGCTGCGCTTCTGTTCATTAAAAAGTACCATGCCCAATATCAGGATTTAAAGAAAATGAGGTATGTGTATACCATACATAATTTGGCTATTCAGGGAATAAGGCCTTTTTATGATAATTATGCATCGGTACATAACTGGTTCCCAGAAGTGGAATTGGATCATAAGGAGTTGTTGGATTCACGCTATCAAGACTGCATTAATCTTATGGCGGTAGGTATTAGGTTGGCAGACGCCGTACATACCGTCTCACCATCATATAAAGAAGATGTTCTTTTGCCTAGTAGAAGACCGGAATTTATTGGCGGTGAAAGCCTTGAAGATGATTTACGGAAAGCAGATAATGAGGGTAGATTGTTTGGTATACTAAATGCCAGTAATTATAACAATATTAGAAAAGCCGAAAAGGGTTTTCTTTATAGAAATACGGTCAAAGCTCTTTTTGGATGGTTGCAGGATACTTCAAAAAAATATAAAGCGGATTTTTTGGCACATACCGGCGAGAAGATTATGCAATTTGTAGGTAACAGACCAAAATTCATAGTATCAAGTGTAGCTCGTTTAACGGAACAGAAATTCTATTTCCTTATGCGTTCTCCAGATGCTTTTGAAAAAATGTTGGCTCGTTTACAGGAAGTGGATGGTATTTTTATGCTCTTGGGTACGGGTGATCCGGATTATGAGGAGTTTTTTAGAGAAATGAGTTATAAGCACCAAAATTTTATTTTCACCAATGGTCAGTCAGAAGATTTGATAGACTCCATGTACTTGGAAACAGATCTATATTTTATGCCTAGTTTATTTGAGCCCTGTGGTATCAGTCAAATGTTGGCAATGCGCAATGGAAATCCGTGTTTGGTTCATCATACCGGTGGCTTAAAAGATACTGTTCAGCATATGAAAACCGGCTTTGCTTTTGATGGTGATACGTATGAGCAACAAATTGAAAATATGGTGCTTCGTTTTGATGAGGCAATTTCTATTTGGCAGAATGATAAAGTTAAGTGGAAAAAAATACAGGTCAATGCCAAAAAGGCCCGTTTTACATGGGAAAAGTCTTTGGATGAATATTACAAATCATTATATATGTTGTGAGTAATGTAGTTAAAAGATCATATTGTTAATTTTACCCCAAACAGATTATTGAAATTGTTAAAACAATCCTGTTTTGTTAACTTTACCGTGAGTAAATAAAACGTAAAAATTAAAAATGTCAGATAAAGCTACTTTAGAATATAATGGTGAAAAATATGAGTTTCCGGTAATTAAGGGAACCGAGGATGAACTTGCGATTGATATAAAATCTTTGCGTTCAGCTACCAAAGGAATGATAACCATTGATCCGGGTTTCAAAAATACGGGATCATGTGAAAGTGCTATTACTTTCTTAGATGGCGAGAAAGGAATTTTACGTTATAGGGGATATTCAATTGAAGAGTTGGCAGAGAAAGCAGATTTCCTGGAAGTTGCCTACGCTTTAATATTTGGAGACTTGCCTAACAAAGAAGAACTGGCAAAGTTCCATAAGGATATAAAAGATGAATCTCACGTAGATGAGGAGATGAAAAAGATTTTGGACGGCTTTCCAAAGTCAGCACACCCAATGGGTGTTTTGTCATCTTTGACAAGTGCATTGATAGCATTTAACCCGTCTACTGTTGATGTAAGTTCAGATGAGGATATGTACCATGCAATTGTACGTATTCTTGCAAAATTCCCGGTTCTTGTTGCTTGGACTTTACGTAAGAAGAAAGGTCTTCCATTAGATTATGGAGATGATAGTTTAGGGTATGTTGAGAACATTCATAAAATGATGTTCAAGCGTCCTAATCAAGATTATAAAAAGAACAAGGTGGTTATAGAGGCATTGGACAAGTTATTGATCTTACATGCAGATCATGAACAAAACTGTTCTACGAGTACTGTTCGTATCGTAGGTTCTTCACATGCTGGTTTATTCGCATCTTTATCTGCTGGTATTTCAGCGCTTTGGGGACCACTTCATGGTGGTGCCAACCAAGCAGTTTTAGAAATGCTTGAAGCTATTGAAGCGGATGGTGGTGACACCAAAAAATACATGGCTAAAGCAAAAGATAAGTCTGATCCTTTCAGGCTAATGGGCTTTGGACATAGAGTTTATAAAAACTTTGATCCTCGTGCCAAAATTATTAAAGTTGCAGCAGACGAGGTATTGGCAGATTTAGGTATAGATGATCCTATTCTTGATATTGCTAAAGGTTTGGAAAAAGAAGCACTTGAAGATCAGTACTTTGTTGATAGAAAATTATACCCTAATGTAGATTTCTATTCAGGTATTATTTACAGAGCTTTAGGTATACCTACAGAAATGTTTACGGTTATGTTCGCATTGGGTAGATTACCAGGGTGGATTGCACAATGGAGAGAAATGAGATTGAAAGGTGAACCAATTGGTAGACCAAGACAAGTATATACAGGTGAAAATTTAAGGTCTTTTGTCGAACTTGACAAAAGGTAGATTGCTACCGTTAATAAAAAAACAAAAGCTCTTTTAATTTTTAAAGGAGCTTTTTTTTGTGCCATATTTTAATTCATATTTAAATATAGACTTATGTTACAATTAAATATCAATGATGAAATTTCACCTTTAAAGGCGGTTGTGCTGGGTATCGCAAAAAGTTCGGGACCAACACCTACTTTAGAGGAAGCTTATGACCCAAAATCCAAAGAACATATTAAGGCGGGTACTTATCCGTTGGAAGCCGATATGATTGAAGAAATGGAAGCTTTTAAAGATGTCTTTGAAAAATATGATGTTAAGGTTTTTAGACCTGAGGTTCTTGAAAATTGTAATCAGATATTTACCCGAGATATCGCTTTTGTTATTGAAGATAAATTGATAAAAGCCAATATCTTGCCTGATCGAGAACAAGAGGTAGAGGCTATTTTACATGTTCTGGATAAAATAGATGATGATAATATTCTAACACCTCCAGATGATGTTCATGTAGAAGGTGGCGATGTAATGCCTTGGAATGATTATATTTTCGTTGGTACCTATACCGCAGATGATTACCCTTCATATATTACGGCAAGAACAAATAAGGCTGCAGTTGAATATTTGACCAAACAGTTTCCTCACAAAACAATCAAATCATTTGAGTTACGTAAATCCAATACCGTAGCTAAAGACAATGCCTTGCATTTAGATTGTTGTTTTCAACCCTTAGGTAAGGGGAAAGCTATTATTCATAAAAACGGATTTTTAGTGGAGGAGGAATACCAGTGGTTGGTAGACTTTTTTGGTAAAGAGAATGTTTTTGAAATAGATGCTGTGGAAATGTACCATATGTACAGTAATGTTTTTTCAATTTCACCAGACGTGGTTGTATCTGAACAAAACTTTACCCGACTTAACAATTGGTTACGCGAACAGGGCTTTACGGTAGAAGAGATTCCGTATGCAGAGATATCAAAACAAGAGGGCTTACTACGTTGTAGTACGTTACCCTTAATTAGAGAATAATTTATAATTCAAAAAAAGTAACAACTTAATTAGTACCCCTATGCAAACTACAAATACAATACTCATGATTCGTCCTGTTTCATTCAGAATGAATGAACAGACCGCTGTCAATAACTATTTTATGGAAGATATTGATATGAAGAATCAGGAAATTAATAGCAAGGCTCAAGAAGAGTTTGATGCATTTGTATCCGTATTAAAAAATAATGGCGTTAATGTTATAGTTGTGCAGGATACCAAAGAACCTGATACTCCAGATAGTGTTTTTCCAAATAATTGGATTTCTTTTCATGCAAACGGTACGGTAGGGGTATACCCAATGTTTGCGGAGAATAGAAGGGAAGAGCGTCGAGATGATATTTTCGATATTTTAGAGGAGAACGGGTTTAAAATAAATGATGTTATCGATTATACTTCCGCCGAAGAAGAAGAATTGTTTCTTGAAGGTACCGGAAGTATTCTTATTGACAGGGTAAATAAAAAAGCGTATTGTGCACTTTCTGAACGGGCAGACGAGGAGTTGTTTATAGAGTTCTGTGAAGATTTTGATTTCTTTCCGGTAATTTTTACAGCGAATCAATCTGTAGGCGGTAAAAGGCTACCTATATATCATACTAATGTAATGATGGCATTGGCAGAAAATTTTGTTGTTATCTGTGCAGACTCCATCGATGATAAAAAGGAAAGAAAGAATGTATTGGACCATCTTAAGAAAGATGGTAAAGAAATCATTACCATTACAGAACAGCAAATGCATCATTTTGCTGGTAATATGTTGCAGGTTTTAGGTGGTAATGATAAAAGATATATGGTTATGAGTTCGGCGGCATATCATAGTTTGACTAAAGATCAGGTTGCTCAAATAGAGAAACACTGTGGTATTCTACATAGTTCTTTGCATACTATTGAAACCTGTGGAGGTGGTAGTGCCCGTTGTATGATGGCTGAAGTTTTTCTTCCTAAAGCATAATAATACGTGTTGGCCTGTTGAAATAATTAAATTTAATAGGCTAACATTTGTTAACGGTATTCGCTATCTTCATAGAGATTGAAAATTTTATCTATCAAAGGTCTTTATGAGGTTAAAAGCAATTTATATTTTTTCGATATTTTCAATTTCAGGGTTGATATTCGTATTGGCGAATTCACCTAAGGTTTCTGGATATGAAATTGTAGAGAAAACACAACTTCAAAATCAACAGGGTAATGAAGACTTCAACAAGATGATGGATGTGCTTACCCATCAACGATGTATGAATTGTCACCCTAGTGACCATATTCCTAAGCAAGGAGATGAGAGTCACCCGCACTATTTTGGTATGGCAAGAGGTGAAGATGACCATGGCTTTGAAGCTACTACGTGCAATACGTGTCATCAATCTGAAAATAATATGAATTCAGGGGTTCCCGGTGCACCACATTGGGCATTGGCGCCTGCCTCTATGGCTTGGGAAGGACTTACAAGAACCGAAATCGCAGAGCGTTTGTTGGACAAAAGTATGAACGGCAATAGAAGTCACGAAGATTTAATAAAACATATGACAGAAGATGACCTGGTACTTTGGGCATGGGAACCTGGGGTAGACGCCAATGGAGAAGAACGTACATTGCCACCGGTTTCAAAAGACGATTTTAAAATAGCAGTTGAAAATTGGTTTGCTAACGGAGCGGTCATTCCTTCTAAATAATTAAACTTTATGAAAATTTCCATTACTGTAAACGGAGTAGTAAAAGCTCTTGAAATAGCAGATGAAAATACGCCCTTACTTTGGGTAATTCGAGATACGTTAAACTTAAAGGGTACAAAATTTGGCTGTGGAAAAGCGGCTTGTGGGGCTTGTACCTTGCATGTAGATGGTGAGGCTGTTCGGTCTTGTTCCTATCCCGTTAAATTTGCTGAAGGTAAAGAAGTAACTACTATTGAAGGGTTGGGAGACAGAGAAAACCCACATCCTGTTCAACAAGCTTGGATAGATGAGATCGTACCCCAATGTGGATATTGTCAACCTGGGTTTATGATGGCAACGGTCGCATTGTTGAATAAAGTTCCTACACCAACAGATGAGGATATAGATAAGAATATTATCAATGTATGTCGCTGTGGCACCTATTACAGAATGCGAAAGGCAATACATAAGGCGGCGAAACTGCAAGCGGGTAAGGTTATGAACGAATCTAAAACCCTGTAATCCATGGCAGATAAAAGTAAAAAGAAAGTTTCTAGGCGTAAGTTTCTAGTACGTGGTGGATTGGGAACCATTGGTGTTGTAGCTATTGGTGCATATATTTTTAGAAACCCCATACGCCGACAGATTTTAGGAATGGTAAATTCTTTAGAGGCACCCTATACCGATAATACCGACAAGCCTATGGTTTGGTTCGAGGTTACATCTGATAATACTATTCTTTTACATTCTCCTAAAATGGAAATGGGTCAAGGTACGTTTACCGGTATTGCCCAAATGGCGGCCGATGAACTTTCTGTAACTATGAATCAGATAAAAGTGGTTCATGCAGCTTCTTCTACCGGTAATGTAGATAGTTTTGCTACTGGCGGTAGTACGTCTATTTCTGGATTATGGAAACCGCTCAGGGAGCTTGCTGCAATGTTACGGGTCATGCTCTTAAAAGAGGCTGCCCTTAAACTAAATGTTGGGGTCGATGAACTTTCGGTAGCGGATGGAATAATATCGGGTAACGGCAAAACGCTGACATATGCTCAGGCAGCGGAAGGAGTAGAACAATGGGAAGTGCCAGATGTACCTGTTTTAAAAGATAAAAAGGACTATAAGTATATTGGTCAGCCTATAACTAGAGTAGATTTGGAAGCTAAGGTATATGGTGATCCTATTTTTGGTATGGATGCTGATATGCCGGGTATGCTCTATGGGGCAGTAGTTAGACCAACAAAAATTGGAGCTACCTTCGTTAGTGCAGATACGTCTGAAGCTGAAAATATGCCCGGGGTAATTAAAATAATCATTGAAGATGACTTTGTAGGTGTTGTAGCCAATTCCATGATAGAGGCAGAGCATGCAAAAAATGCAATCAAGGTAACTTGGAATAGTATTGAGGATTTAGATACTACTGCCATAACCGAAATGATGACGGTCGGTAATGGTAATTCTACTATAATACAACAAAATGGAGCTGCTTTTGATGAGGATGATGAATTTGAAACCTTGGAATTTAGAAGTCCTATTGGGGCACATGCGCAAATTGAACCTAATGGAGTTGTAGCCTCGGTGGAAGCGGATAACGCAATTATTAAAATTTCTACACAGGTAGTTAGCCTTACCAGAAAAGAAGTTGCCAAAAGGTTAGGTATAGATACCGAACAAGTGAATATAGTACCTACTTATTTAGGTGGCGGATTTGGAAGAAGGTTACATACACCGCATGCAGTGCAAGCCGCGGTAATGTCTAAAGCTGTTGGTAAACCGGTAAAATACTTTTTTAGTAGAAAGGAAGAGTTTCAGCATGATATGTTTCGCCCGCCAACACATCATATTATTAAAGGTAAATTAAATGCGGATGGATTTTTAGATACGCTAGAGCATGAATTTGTAAGTGGTGATGTTGCTACAGATTCGGCATTGGTACCAAATGTACTTACAAACTTTCTTGGCGCTGATGTTGGTGCCATACGGGGTGGATTCATACAATACACGGCCATACCTAATTTCAAGTCAGTATATTGGCACGTTGAGTTGCCTTTTGCCACTAGCTGGTGGCGTAGCCTAGGTTTGTTGGCAAATACCTTTGCTATGGAAAGTTTTATTGATGAAATGGCGCTTAAAGGAAACAAAAATGCAGTCGATTTTAGGTTACAGCAAATCGGAGAGCAAGATATTGATGTTCGTTTAAAAAATGTTATTAAGGCAGCAGCTGAAAAAGCAAAATATTCAGAAGAGGTTGTAGAAGGTCGCGCAATGGGCTTTGCAGCATCTATAGATGCAAATACACCTTGTGCCCAAGTGGCAGAAGTTTCTATTGTCGATAATGAAATTAAAGTTCATAAAGTAACGGTTGCCATGGATCCTGGTTTGGCTGTTAACCCCGATCAAATTCGAGCGCAGTGCGAGGGTTGTGTTATTATGGGCATGAGTGCTGTACTTTATGAGCAAATGTTCGTTGAGAATGGCGAGTTGACACCAACCATTTACGGTCCATATCAAATGGCATTGATGAAAAATGCCCCTAAAGAAATAGATGTGATATTACTGCAAGGAAAAGATACTCCAGGTGCTGTTGGTGAACCTCCATTGGGTCCTATTGGTGCGGCAATAGCAAATGCAGTTAGAAGATTAACGGGCGAACGCTTGACACAGTTGCCACTTAAACTTTCTACCGAATCATAATTTTAATAGGTAATCCCGTCACGCTTCCATCTTTTGTGAGTCCATAGATACAATTCAGGGTATTTTTCAATGACCTTTTCCAACTTATTGGCATATAAATCAATAATGTTCTGTTCGTTTAAAGTGGCTGCTTGGTTAACAATGTTCTCGAAGAAAAGCTCATAGGATCCGCGTTTTATTTTCTTTAGATAGGGAATGAATATTGCTGAATCTGTTTTCTTGGCTATTTTGGCAGCACCTGTAAAAAAGGATGTTTGCTGATTAAAAAATATGGTTTGCTGCTTACCGGATTTTCCTAACGGACTTTGATCGCCAATGACACAGTTCATGGAAACGATGTTGTTATTTTTTAAATGAAGTAAATGGCGGTATCCTTCATTACTAGGAATACAATGCACATTAAAACGTTCTCGCATCAATATGAACAAATCATTGAAATAGGTATTAGATAATGGTTTGTATAAAGTATTGCAGTTTACATTTAGAAATAAAGGTACTGTAGTAAGCCATTCCCAATTGCCTTGGTGTGCGGTGTACAGCATAATATTTTCATTATTTTTTAGGTGATTGGTCAATAGGGATAGGTTATTGATTTTAAACCTGTTTTGAACTTCATTTGGATTAATTGTCAATAATTTAATCGCCTCAAAGAACATGTCGCAGAAATGCCTGTAAAATTTTTTTGCGATGCTGTTGATTTCTTTTTCTGTCTTGTCGGGGAACGCTACATGTAAATTTTTGCAGACTACTTTTTTTCGGTAACCAAGTACGTAGTACGTTAAGAAAAAGGTGATGTCAGATATGATGTATAATGCCCAAAAAGGTAAAATTGACAATACATAAAATGGAAAGAAACGTAAGTATTTCATCTTCAGAAAATTATGATAGTGATTGATGCTGCCTAAAAACGCTTACAATACTAGTCGTGAAAATAAAATGGATATTACTCTAAAGAATAAAAAAATAACTCTTTAGCTTAAAACTAATTTTGGTCGGTTTTAGCAATATTTCTGATCATGCCACCAAATATGAAATAGTGAAAAGGCACTATGCTATACCAATATAATCTACCGCGCAAACCACGTGGTCTAAAGGTAGCGGTTTGATGTAGTACGTTATTATCATCAATTTTAAATTCCAACCATGCTTCGCCAGGTAGTTTCATTTCGGCGAATAACAATAATCTTTTCGCTTTTTTGTCCGCAAGTAATACACGCCAAAAGTCAAGTGAATCACCCGCAAATATTTTGTCTGGATGTGTTCTGCCTCGTCTTAAACCAACACCGCCCCAAAGTTTATCTAAAAATCCCCTAATTTTCCATAACCAATTTCCATAGTACCATCCGGTTTCACCGCCAATGCTCCATATACGCTCTAGAACTTCCTCTGGTTGGGTAACTTGAATTTGCTTGTAGTCTTTCAGTACGCCATATTTTGGGACTTGTATATGTTTTTCAAGATTGTCAAGAAAACGACCACTGATCATACTGTCTTTCCAACTGCTGATCACTAAGTTTTGTTCTATCTTTTTAAATGCTAAATCAATAGCTTCTTTGTACGTATGTGGTTCAATGTTAAGTATATCCTGTAATCTGGTATCTTTTGCTATTACTTCTATTTTCATGCTATCCACCAGATTCAATGCCAATTTATATGATGTTGAGGTTACAAAGTATAACCAATATGAAGATAGTTTCGGAGTCATTACAGGTACGGTCCAAATCCAATTTTTGAATCCTCTGACTTCGGCATATTTATGCAACATTTCTTTATAATTGAGTACATTTGGTCCGGCAATATCAAATGAATCGTTATATGTTTTTTCGTTTCCTAAAACTCCGGTTAAAAATGCGATAACATCACGAATGGCAATAGGTTGCGTTTTGGTCAATACCCATTTAGGAGTAATCATCACAGGTAGTTTTTCACATAAATCGCGAATAATTTCAAATGAAGAACTGCCTGAGCCAACTATGATTCCCGCCCTTAAAACAGTTAGGTTAAAATCACCTTGGTAAAGGATATCTTCTACATTTTTTCTAGATTGTAAATGTTTTGAAAGTAACTCGTCATTTACAATTCCGCTTAAATAAATTACTTGTTCAATTTGAGTTTTAGAAACATACTTGTTGAAATTCTCTGCGGTTTTCGCCTCCATGTCATCAAAGTCTTGTGTAGAAGAACTCATGGAGTGAATTAGAAAGTATGCGGCATCAATATCTTGTGGAACTACATTCTCTTTTGGTTCCTCTAGAAAATCAATTTCAATAACTTCAATTTGGCTTCTGGTTTCTTTATCTACAGAAAGTCTGGTTTCATCGCGTACCGCACAAACTATCTCATGCCCCATTTCTAATAGCTGCGGTAAAATGCGCATACCTATATAACCATTGGCACCTGTGAGTAGTATTTTCATAAATCTTCTATTGATGTTGGTGCATTATCAGCCTTGTAATCCATAATTTTTTTAAGGAATTTTTGTACCGCTTTTGTGTCGGACTCCACTTTTATAAAATATTGGTCTTTGTAAAAGGAGTACACAGAAGCCTGCCCTTTGTAAATGGAAAGTTTGTAATAAGGTATCACCAAGGCATAAGATTCTAATAAAGATCTAAAGCCAACAATAATCCCTTTTGGTCTCATTTCTATATTGCAGGTATTTCTGTTATTATCTAAAATCAGTAAATTTCTAATGTCGATACTGGTTTCTGTAATGATAAGTTTTGGGGAGCCTATACCGCCCAATGCCCATCTTTCTTTTAAAGTAAATGGCTTGCCCACTTCAGCGTCAATTTTCTTGGAAACCGATTTGTTGTTATAAGATACGTTTACGAGCATGTATGTTTTCTTACACTGTTTTCATTAAAGTTAACGAAATGCCGAATGAATGCCGCATCTGTTCATCTTAAAGCATAAAAAATGATTAATTTTGCAGCCTTAATTAAACGTTTTGGTGAATATTCAAGAGGTACTATCAGATAAAGTAAAAGAAGCGGTAAAATCTATTTTTGACAAGGAATTGCCAAATGTAGAATTTCAGCCTACACGTAAAGATTTTGAAGGAGATATCACTATTGTGGTTTTCCCTATGTTGCGTGTAGTTAAGGGTAACCCTGTTCAAATTGGGGAGCAAATTGGTTCTTATTTACAAGAGCAGGTAGATGCTGTTGCAGGCTTTAACGTGATTAAAGGATTTTTGAATATTGTTATTGATGATAGTTATTATTTAAATTTCTTTACGTCAATTACCTCCCTTGAACAATACGGTTTTGTAAAAGAGTCCGATGATGCCGTTATGGTAGAATATTCTTCTCCAAATACCAATAAGCCTTTGCATTTAGGTCATATCCGAAATAATTTATTAGGCTATTCCGTTGCAGAAATTTTAAAGGCATCAGGTAAAAAAGTATATAAAACCCAAATCATCAATGACCGAGGAATTCATATTTGTAAAAGTATGGTAGCTTGGCAGAAATTTGGGAACGGAGAAACGCCGGAGTCTACTGGATTAAAAGGGGATAAGCTAGTTGGTAATTATTACGTAGCTTTTGATAAGGCATATAAAGAACAAATAGCGGAATTGGTCGCTAAGGGCACCGAACAAAAAGTTGCCGAAAAAGAGGCTCCTATTTTATTGGAGGCCCAAGAAATGTTGTTGAAATGGGAATCTGGAGATGAAGAGACAGTTTCGCTTTGGAAAACCATGAACGGTTGGGTGTATAAAGGTTTTGACGTTACCTATAAAAATTTGGGCGTTGATTTTGATACCCTTTATTATGAAAGTGACACCTACCTTTTAGGAAAAGATGTTGTTGCGGAGGGATTGAAAAAAGGTATTTTCTTTAAGAAGGAAGACGGTAGTGTTTGGATAGATTTGACCGAAGACGGATTGGATGAAAAAATTGTACTTCGTTCAGATGGTACTGCGGTTTATATGACCCAAGATATTGGTACGGCGATACAACGTGTAAAAGACCACCCAGATGTTAATGGTATGGTATATACCGTGGGTAACGAGCAAGATTATCATTTTAAAGTATTGTTTTTAATACTACAAAAACTCGGGTTTTCATGGTCTAATAAACTACATCACCTAAGTTACGGAATGGTAGATTTACCTAGCGGAAAGATGAAAAGTAGGGAAGGTACTGTTGTAGATGCCGATGATCTTATGGCAGATATGACCCAAACTGCTGCTACAATTTCTGAAGAGTTAGGTAAGCTTGAAGATTACAGTGAAGAAGAAAAGCAGTCGCTCTATAAAATGATTGGCTTAGGTGCTTTAAAATATTACATATTAAAAGTAGATCCTAAAAAACGAATTTTGTTCAACCCAGAAGAGTCGGTTGATTTTCAAGGAAATACGGGTCCGTTTATACAGTACACCCACGCACGTATTCAGTCGATATTAAGAAAGGCAGATAGTATGGGTATAGATATCTCTGAAAACGCTGAGGTTACTGCATTGCATGCAAAAGAAAAGGAATTGATCAAACAGCTTCAAATGTTCCCTGAGACCATTCAATTGGCTGCAGAAAACTTTAGTCCCGCTTTGATTGCCAATTATACGTATGATCTGGTAAAGGAATTCAATTCTTTTTACCAACAGGTTTCCATATTGGGAGAGGAGAACGAAGCCAAGAAAATACTACGTATACAATTGTCCAAAAAAGTGGCAGAGGTTATACAAGATGCGTTTAAATTATTGGGTGTGGAAGTGCCGGAACGTATGTAGGTCCTATACCTAAAACCGTATTCTAAAACTGGCATTTGGGGTTAGCCCCAACGATAGGCGTTCTATGGTTTCCACAGTGTTGTCTTCGCCTAATCTATAAAACATATTCAATGTATTTCTTCTATTGGTAATATTCAATATAGAAGCGCCAAACGAACCTTTAATGGTTTTGCTTAAATTAAATGTGTAATTGGCAGATGCATCTGCCCTTATATATTCAGGTAATCTACTGCTGTTAGGGTCTTCATAATTTACTTCTGCTGGAAAAACAGTTTCATCTACGGGGTCGTTGGCATCTGGCTTAGTAAAAGGTTTTCCGGATCTGAAATTTAAACCTAATCCTAATTTAAGATTTCCTAAAGTGTAATTTCCGGCAAGGGTTACTGAGTGTCTAACGTCTAAATTGTTGGGAAATGTAGTAGGTGTCAACGCATTGAACGTATAATCGTTTTTATTAAATGTATAGCTAAGCCATGCGCTGTAATCGTTGTTTTTGGTGTTGATCAAAAATTCTGCCCCTTTAATTACATATGAGCCTATTTCACCATCAAATTGATTCTGGTTTTGGAAACCTTGGGTGTATACATTTATACCGTTAACTTCTTTGTAAAATCCGTCAATACCTACATATAGTGTATTGGAGTCATAGTTAAAACCCAAGGAACCTTGTTTACTTTTTGTTATAGGTAATAGATCATCATCAGAAAGTATCCATCTTCTTTTTTCTATGCCTAGGAAATTTTGTTCCAAGTCAATGATCTGGTTGGTTACTTGACTTTTAAATTCGCCCATTACCTCAGCATTGAAATTAGAAAATACCTCATAGGAAATATTTAGCCTAGGTTCTAAAATGTATGTTTTAAACGTATTTAAATTTTCAATATAATTTAGTCGGGCCCCTAATAACCCATGAAATCTAGAATCCTCAGATGTAAACTTGATTTCACTAAAAAGGGCATGTTTACGTATGACCCCTTTTATATTACTTGCAAATGGAGGTTGATTTATATTGGTTCTATTCTCTATACCGGTCTCTGTAAGTTCATATCCATTTACCCAATCTAAATTTCTAAAAAGCCCGTATTTGGTTATTAGCTTTACATTGGACTCCTTAACAAGATTGTTCTGTTTTAACGTCTGACTTTCATTGTTGGAAATTGTTAGTGCATTCAACCCATATTGGGAGTAGTAAAATTGTACATCTGTACTAAAGCTATTAGACCAGGTACTTTCCAATTGTGTACCTATAGCTATATTATCCTGATTTAAGTTGCTGCCATTGAGCGTATTGTTATCATTGGTCTCAAAATAACTTAAGTTATTGCTCATGGTGATCAAGCTGGTTTTAAATTTATGGTCTTGGTTTATTTCAAAGAGTAATTTTGCGGTAAAATCGTAAAAGTAAAAATCACTTTCATTATCTACTTGGCTATCTTGAAAAGCCTTTTCAGAAAATACGGTATAGGTTGGGGTGCTTAAAAAATCGGTGTACGATCTACGACCTGAAAATTGTAATCCTAAACGTTCATTAATTGGGATATGTCCAAATACATCTCCAGATATTAGATTGAAACCAGCGCCCCCGTTGGTGTAAGCTGGAATTTGGTCAGAGGTGCGTAAATCCAATGTGCCGCTTAAGCCATCTCCATATATAGAAGATGTGCCGTTTTTAATAATAGTTACCTTGTCCGTAACGTAAGGATTAAAAGCAGAGATCAAGCCAAAAAAATGACCGGTCTGATACATTTTAATATGGTCCCAAAGAATTAGGTTTTGGTCATTTGTTCCTCCTCTAATATTAATATCGGATACGGTTTCATCCACACTCTTTATTCCTGGGAGCGCTTGCACTGTTTGTAATATATCTGGTTCGCTGTTACCGGGTAAAATGCCAAATTTGGACAAGTTAAGTTCAAAACTGGCATTGCTCATTTTGTTCAGGCCAGTGGTCAAAAACTGTGACACCACAACCTCTTCCAATTCTTGATAACTAAGAGGCATAGCAATTATAGGGCAGGCAGTGGTATTGGAGAGTTTATCCACTTCAAGAAATTGTGGTTTAAAACCTAAATGTTTTACACGTACCGTTGCTGATACGGGAATATCGTTAAAGTAAAATTTACCAGTATTGTCTGTTATGCCAGAAATGGAAGTCCCTAAAATTTCAACCGTTGCACCGGGAATCGTGTTTTTCTCAAAATTGTCAAACACAAAGCCGCAAATAGAAACCGTAGAAATACGTGTTAAGGTATAGTACCTGTCATTTAGTTTGGTGATGACCATACCCGTGTTTTTCTGTATATGGTCTAATTTTAAAGGAAGGGACGGTAATTGTAACGGAACAATGGACACCTCTTTCAAAGCATTGTCCGCAAAGGAAAATTTTATATCATGCTCTTTTTCCAAGATAGCAAGATAGTCTACCAAAGACATGGTATCTTTTGCTACATTTTGCCCATAGGCAATTATGCTAAAGCAAAGTAGTAAAAAAAATGTAACTAAAAATTTAAGGTGCTTCTTCTTCATAGAACAGCACATGGTTTCCATCTAATTTAAATTTTACCTGTAATGGAACACTAATGCTTTTAAGGGCGAGTTCAAGATTATCATTATTGAAAGAACCTGTAAAAAGTTGTTCGTCGTCAATGTAGTCATAGGTTACCTCTATATTGAACTGTCGTTGCAATTCATCCATTACATAATGCAAAGGTATACTTCTGAACGAACTTTCACTAGACAACCAAGATGGTTTACCATTTACTTCTGCTTTATATGTAATGCTTTTGCCATTAACGGTTAAAATAGAATTACCGGCAGGTAGCTTTGTTTCTTTGCCATTTATGGTTACACTTACCAAGCCTTCAAAACAGGTAACCTCAAAATATTCTTTTCTGTTTTTTACATTAAATTGGGTCCCTAGCACGGTAACCGTACCGTTTGTTGTGGCTACATTGAACTTTTTTCCTTTGGCAACTTTAAAATAAGCTTCCCCATTAAGTTCAATATTTCTCTTATCGTCCCATTTTTTTTCATTGTATGCCAATTCCGATTCGGCATTTAGAATTACCTCAGAGGTATCCGGTAAGGTTATGGTCTTGTTTTCCGCATATGCGGTTGTAATGGTATTGTCCAGACTATTGAGGTAAAAAAATGAAGCGGTCAATAATATCATTATGGCCGCCGCTATACGCAAGAAAGGTTTATAAGGAGACAGGGTAAATACTTTTGGGGCTTCTTTTACTTTATTCCCCTCTAGAGAAGTCCAAGCGGCATCCATGTCAAAAGTGGGTGCTTCCATCTTGTCGGAAACATCCTTTATTTTCTTATATGTTGCATAGGCTTCAGATTGTTTAAACTCCGCCAATTCGGCATCGGTTAATTCATCATTAAGCCATTTTGCTAAGTAATTGTCTTGCATATTTTTAGCTTTCTATTGGTATAACAACTATAAAGAGAAATACCCTACTTTTTTATTTTTGTATTAAGTATTAAGTTATTGGTGGTGGTTAAGAGTATTAAGTAAAAAGTATTGAGTAGTTGTGTTGTTTAATTGAAATGTATTTTTTTCACTAACTCACTAACTCACTAACTCACTAACTCACTAACTCACTAACTCACTAACTCACTAACTCACTAACTCACTAACTCACTCACTCACTAACTCACTAACCTATATCCCATCAATTTGCTCTCTTAAACTTTTCAGTGCCAAATGCATCCTTTTTTCTATTGCTTTTACACTTACTCCTTCCATTTCGGCAATTTCCGCATATTTTTTTCCGTCTATCCTATTCAATAAAAAGGTAGTACGCTGGTTTTCTGGTAAACTGTTCAGGGCATTGTCCAATTTTTCCCTAAACTGATTCTCCTCCATAATAAATTCTGGAGATTGGTTTGTAGTCTTTAGGGTAGCATCCGCATACTTTAAACGAACTTTTTCTGCCTTAATAACATTCAAATATAAATTATTGGCTATCGTGTACACATAGGACTTAGCTTTGTTTGGAGCCACTTTTGCACAATTCTCCCATAGTTTAACAAATGCTTCCTGTACGGCATCATTGGCTTTTTCCTCGTTGCCAAATTTATAATAGATGTAATTGAATACGGTTTTTGACGTTTCATTAAAAACGTTTCTGTAGACCGACTCTTCACATACATTTTGTGGTTGTTCTGTTTTCAAAGGGGTTTCTTTTTATCAAAGATATTTTAAAAAAAATAAAAAAGTAGGTAGGGTTTTTTTAAGGCTGGTTGTTTTAGGGTTGTAATAACAATAATACCAAATCATTATGAAAAAGTTTTTTAGTTATACCATGTATATTGGTCTTTTGGCCATGGCATTGAACTTTACGTCTTGCCAAGATGAATTTGAAGAGATCAATAACGGTGAAGAGCCACAGGCCATTGAGGCAAATTCAGCTACGGCAGAATTAATACAACGCACAAGCTCCAATGATGGTTCTTCTGACAATATAGTAGATGGTACCAGTTGTTTTGAAATTAATTTTCCATATACGGTAAAAGTGAACGGATTGACCTTGACCATAGAATCTAAGGAAGATTTAGAAGAAATTGAAGAGATTTTCGATAGTATAGATGATGATGAAAACATATTGGATATTATTTTTCCTATTACCGTTACCGCAGGTGATTTTTCAGAGATTACGATTAATGGAATAGAAGATTTACGCGAATTGGCATCAGAATGTAAGGAAGGTGGTGATGATGATGATATTGAGTGTATAGATTTTGTATACCCAATGACACTTTACACATTTAATGTCAATTTAGAACAGACCAGTACCGTACAGGTAGAAAGCGATCGCGAATTAAGATTGTTTTTCAAGGATTTGAGTGGTGATAGCTTGGTGAGTTTTGATTTTCCCTTAACGTTAAAACTATATGATGAAACTACAATAGAGGTATCTAATCATAGGGAGTTGGCAAGTGCCATAGAAAATGCCAAGGATGACTGTGACGAAGATGATGATGATGATTACAATGACGATGATTTCAATGAAGAGGAGTTTAAGGAGACTTTAGTGGAGTGTGTTTGGTTCATTACGGAATTTAAAAGAGATAATGTAGATCAAACACCGCAATTTGTGAATTACATATTAAACTTTAAGGAAGACGGTACCGTAGTAACCGGATTTAGGGGAGCTACTACTGTACAGGGAACATGGAGTACTACTGTAGGTGAAGATGGTGCCCAACTTACTATGGACTTTGATTCTAGCACGGAATTTAATATGGAATGGAATGTTTATGACATGGGCGATGATAAAATTAAATTATATAACGGAGAGGGTAACCGTATAGTAATGAAACAATTTTGTGCAGAGGATTTACCTGAAATGTCCGTAGATAGTATTCGTGAGATTTTACGTGAATGTACCTGGACCATTAAGAGGGTCAAAAATAATGGAGAACATGTAAATAGACTTCTAGGTAGTGAATTTGAGTTTCAGGCAAACGGTGCCATTACCTTATCTAACGAAGCAACGGTATCTGAAGGAACATGGGAAATTACAACCAATGCGCAGGGTAGGTTTGTGGTAGCCATAAACATGGGGCAAGAAGACGCCGTTAGTTTTGAATGGTTGCTGACCGACCTAAAGGACAGGATTATAAAGTTTAATGTGGAAGAGTCTAATTATGAATTGGTCATAGTAAAAAGCTGTGAAGTAGATGAAGAGGAGGAAGAGGATATCACCTTCATTAAAGATGTATTTAGTAATACCGAGTGGAATATTGCATTGTTCTCGGAGAATGAAGATCCCTCTACGGAACTTTATATGAACGATAGGTTATTTTTCAATGCCGATGGTAGTTTGGAAGTACGTAACCCTAATGAAGTTGTTTTAAGTACGGGTAGATGGTTTGCCTATAGAAATGCCTTTAGCGGAAAATTGGAAATGATCATTTCCTTTGCTCCGGGAAGCAATTACTTGCCTTTGGCCAATGACTATCAAATAATGGAAGTGACGGAGACAAGATTAGAGCTTAAGCATGAAAATGAAATTGAAGGATATGATCATCTGGTCTTAGAAAGAGAATAAAAATAAAAACATCCAGAAATATACCGTCAACAGTAAAGAGTTGGGCCTCGTTGACGGTATTGATGGAGGTTTTTTGCTAGGGAATATATGAAAATGTAATCCCTTTTTTGCCCCACAAGCAATGTTAGAGCATCTATTTTAAGTAGATGCTCTTTTGTTTTGTAGATTTTGGTATACTTGCTGCGAAATTACCTTGGACTTTGTTAAATTTGTAGCCCCTTTAAATAGAAAAGAATGTTCGATAATTTAAGCGATAAGCTAGATAAAGCCTTACATGTACTAAAAGGACATGGTCAGATTACGGAAATCAATGTTGCAGAGACCACTAAAGAAGTACGCCGTGCCTTATTGGATGCGGATGTCAACTTTAAGATTGCCAAGGAATTTACCAATAGGGTAAAGGAAAAGGCACTAGGACAGGATGTACTTACCACCTTGCAGCCAGGGCAATTAATGGTAAAAATCGTTAAGGATGAACTTACCCAATTAATGGGTGGCGAATCTGAGGGGATAAATTTGTCTGGAAAGCCTTCGGTTATTTTAATGTCCGGTCTACAGGGGTCGGGTAAGACCACATTTTCCGGTAAACTAGCCAATTTTTTAAAGACAAAAAAATCCAAGAACCCTTTACTTGTGGCTTGTGATGTCTATCGCCCGGCGGCAATAGACCAATTGCATGTGGTAGGTGATCAAATAGGGGTTCCTGTTTATTCAGATAGAGATAATACTGATCCCGTAGCTATTGCAAAAGCTGGTATTGCCAAAGCAAAAGCAGACGGAAACAATGTGGTGATTATAGATACCGCGGGCCGTTTAGCGGTAGATGATAAGATGATGGCGGAGATATCTGAAATTCACAAGGCCATTGAACCTCAGGAGACTTTGTTTGTTGTAGATTCTATGACGGGGCAAGATGCTGTGAATACGGCAAAAGCCTTTAACGATATTCTAAATTTTGACGGGGTCATTCTTACTAAATTGGATGGTGATACCCGTGGTGGTGCAGCAATATCCATTAAATCTGTAGTAGATAAGCCAATTAAGTTTATTGGTACAGGTGAGAAGATGGAAGCTATTGATGTTTTTCATCCATCACGTATGGCAGACCGTATTTTGGGTATGGGTGATGTTATATCACTTGTGGAAAGAGCCCAGGAGCAGTTTGATGAAGAGGAGGCCAGAAAGATCCAAAAGAAAATTGCCAAAAATAAATTCGGATTCGATGATTTCCTGAGCCAAATTCAGCAAATCAAGAAAATGGGTAATATGAAAGACCTTATGGGAATGATTCCTGGTGCAGGAAAAGCCTTAAAAGGTTTGGATATTGATGATGATGCCTTTAAACACATTGAAGCTATTATTTATTCCATGACCCCAGATGAGCGCTCAAATCCATCTAAATTAAATGCCAGTAGAAAAAAGCGTATAGCCAAGGGCTCCGGTAGAGAAGTTCAGGAAATCAACCAGCTGCTAAAGCAATTTGATCAAATGAGCAAGATGATGAAAATGATGCAAGGTGGCGGTGGTAAAAAAATGATGCAAATGATGGGTGCAATGAAAGGAATGAGATAATTAAGGAACAGGACAACTAAAATAAGTGGATATGGAATTATTGGATGGTAAAAAAGTATCCAATCAAATAAAAGAGGAAATTAAGGCAGAAGTGGCCAAAATGAAGGAACGAGGAGAAAAAGTTCCCCATTTGGCGGCAATAATCGTTGGTAGTGACGGTGCCAGTTTAACCTATGTAGGCAGTAAAGTGCGTTCTTGTGAACGTGTAGGTTTTGAATCTACCTTAATTCAAATGCCAAGTACAACCTCTGAACAGGAATTGTTACGAAAAATAAAGGAGCTTAATCAAGATGATGATATTGATGGTTTTATTGTACAATTACCGTTACCGGAGCAAATAGATACCCAAAAAGTAATACTGGCCGTTCATCCAGATAAGGATGTAGATGGGTTTCACCCAACCAACTTTGGTAAAATGGCCTTGGATATGAGCACCTTTATTCCTGCAACTCCGTTCGGTATTCTTGAATTATTGGAACGTTATAAGGTAGATACTAAAGGTAAACATACCGTAGTAATAGGTCGTAGCCATATAGTTGGTAGACCTATGAGTATTCTAATGGGAAGAAAAGGATGGCCAGGTAATTCCACCGTAACGCTTACCCATAGCCATACTAAAAATATTACCCAGATCATATCACAGGCAGATATTGTAATATCGGCATTGGGTGTTCCTAAATTTCTTAAAGCAGAAATGGTCAAGGATGATGCAGTGGTCATTGACGTAGGTATAACCCGTGTACCAGATGAAACCAAAGAAAAAGGTTACTATATAACGGGTGATGTAGATTTTGAGAATGTCAGTAAAAAAGCATCCTTCATTACGCCGGTTCCTGGTGGGGTAGGTCCAATGACCATTGCCATGCTGTTAAAAAATACTTTGCTGGCCCGTGAGCGGCATAGAAGTAGGGACTAACCATAACAATAGTATAGAAACCCAGCATTTTTGTTGGGTTTTTTGTTTGCTATTTTTAAGGCAGGTATAAGCTTACTTCGCTATTATTGACGTTGCTTTTTTGAATATTGCTTGTTGAGGTACTGTCATTGGGTATGATATAATCTATGTCGTTACTGTCATCATAGTCACAACTTCCAATTACGGACACCATACTTATAATCATTAGAGTAAATAAAAATTTTTTCATCACATGGGGGTTTAGGTTATCAAGGTATGAACACGCATAAACACATAACGTTTATTTTATCAAATTGGTATGAAACTTTTCATTGCTGGGTATAATCTATTATTCAGCTTAATTTATACGACAAAGGGTATTTATATCAAAAATTCATCTTGATATGAACAGGATTAAGGTCTAGGTATTATCTTTAAGAATCCAATCCAGCCAACGCTTATGAAAAATTCGACCATTTTTATACTACTGCTTAGTATGGTTTTCGCTAGTTGCGAAAAGGTTGTACAGCCTGTTTATAATATCAATGTTACACTTAATGAGCATATAAGTAGCTCAAATAAAGACGGTAGGCTGTTGCTGATGTTATCTACCGATGATAGCAATGAACCTCGTTTTCAAATCAATGACGGATTAAATACACAGCTAATATTTGGTGTTAATGTAAATGATTGGGAGCCAGGGAGTTCTATTTCTTTTGATGCGGATGTTTTTGGCTATCCCTATGAAAGTTTAAAAGATGTGCCGCCAGGCGAATATAATGTTCAAGCGCTTTTACATGTGTATGAAACTTTTAATCTCTCAACCGGACATACCGTTAAATTGCCCATGGATAATGGAGAAGGACAACAATGGAATAAATCACCGGGTAACTTATATAGTAAACCATTTAAAATTAGGGTAGCAACCAATGGATTTGAGAACATATCCGTTACATTGGATCAAGTAATTCCCCCAATTGAAGAATCAGAGGATACCGATTGGATAAAGCATGTTAAAGTAAAATCTGAAAAGTTATCCGAGTTCTGGGGAAGAGATATATTTTTGGGAGCACATGTGTTATTGCCAAAAGGCTTTGAAGAACATCCGGAAGCTAAATATCCTTTAATGATTTTCCACGGTCATTTTCCATCAGATTTTGGTGGATTTAGAACCACGCCCCCTGATCCTAATTTAAAACCAGAATATTCTGAGCGATTTAGTTTAGAAGGATATAATATAATTCAGCAACAGGAGGCCTATGATTTTTATAAACGATGGAACGAACCAGATTTTCCAAGGTTTATTGTAATTCAAATTCAACATCCTACGCCATATTATGATGATTCTTATGCCGTTAATTCCGCAAGTCAAGGTCCCTATGGTGATGCTATTACTTATGAACTGATTCCGGAAATTGAAAAGCAGTTCAGGGGAATGGGAGAAGGTTGGTCCCGTTTTCTGTATGGAGGCTCCACAGGCGGTTGGGAAGCTTTAGCGGTGCAGGTAAAATATCCGGAAGAGTATAACGGTTGTTTTGCAGCTTGTCCAGATCCTATAGATTTTAGGGCGTATACCTTAACCAATATTTATGAAGATGAAAACGCATACTATTACCCAAGTGCCCATAAAAAATTAGAAGTACCATCGCATAGAAATTACTTAGGTCAAATACAATCAACCTTAAGACAGGGCAATCATTTGGAGTTGGTATTGGGAGATAAATCTAGATCGGGTCAACAATGGGATATTTGGGAAGCTACTTATTCACCACAAGGCGAGGATGGATACCCGGAAAGAATATGGGACAAAAGGACCGGGGATATTGACCATGATGTTGCAGCATACTGGAAAGAGAATTATGATTTACGACATATTCTAGAGCGCGATTGGGATAAACTGGGGGAGAACCTTAAGGGTAAAATTCATATTTACTGCGGAGATATGGATAATTATTACCTGAATAACGCCGTATACCTTATGGAAGATTTCTTGGAAAGTACCACGGATCCATATTATGAAGGTGAAGTAAAATATGGTGATAGGGATGAACATTGTTGGAACGGTGACCCGGATCAACCAAATGCCATTACTCGCCTAAGATATAATACTATGTATGTGCCAAAAATTATGGAACGTATAGAGAAAAGTGCTCCAAAAGGAGCAGATTTAACAAGTTGGAGATATAAATAAAAAGGTTTAAAATTTTAAAATGAAATACAGAAGATTCGGTCGTACAGACTGGCAAGTAAGTGAAGTAGGATATGGTATGTGGGGAATGGCCGGTTGGACAGCCAGTGACGATGTGCAATCTGCCAAGTCCCTCGATTTAGCAGTTGATAACGGAGTTAATTTTTTCGATACCGCTTGGGGCTATGGTGAAGGACATAGTGAGGAATTACTTGGAGAGCTTGTGAAAAGGCATCCTTCCAAAAAGTTATATACAGCTAGTAAAATTCCGCCAAAAAACTTTCAGTGGCCAGCAAAGCCAGAATATGACTTTGATGATTCCTACCCCATTGAGCACATTATGGAATACACCCATAAGACTCTAAAGAATTTAGGGCTTGAGCAAATAGACCTTATGCAATTTCATACATGGGATGACGGTTGGAGCAATAGGGAAGAATGGCAACGAGCTATCGAGGATTTGAAAACTTCGGGTAAAATAGCGGCAATGGGCATTAGTATGAACCGTTGGGAACCTGAAAATGGTATAAAAGCGTTGAAAACTGGATTATTAGATGCCGTACAGGTTATTTATAACATTTTTGACCAAGCACCCATAGATAACTTGTTTCCACTCTGTAAAGAGCTCGATATTGCAACCATAGCACGTGTACCTTTTGATGAAGGAACATTGACCGGAAACATCACCAAAGAAACTACTTTTCCTGAAGGTGACTGGCGAGGTACCTATTTCGTTCCTGAGAATTTAATTTCTTCAGTAGAGCATGCCGATGCTTTAAGACCTTTAGTACCTGAAGGTATGACTATGGCAGAAATGGCACTTCGTTTTATTTTGATGAACGATAATGTAAGTACTACCATACCCGGTATGCGTAAGCAACGTAACGTATTGGCCAATACTGCAACAAGTGATGGTAACGGTTTGCCTGCAGAACTATATGAAGAATTAAAAAAGCATCGTTGGGATAGAGTGCCTACTTCTTGGTCGCAGTAGTAATAAGATTCAATGACTTTTAAAAAGAAGCCCATCAATACAGATTTGTTATTGATGGGTTTTTGTTATTTATTTTTTAGTTGATTTATTTCGCAAATAATTGCCCCATATCTTTAAAAGCTTTAAACTCTAAAACATTACCGGCCGGGTCATAAAAAAACATGGTAGCTTGTTCACCTACTTTACCTGCGAAACGCACATAAGGCTCAATGACGAATTTTACACCCTTAGATTTTAGCTCTTCCGAAAAGCTTTGAAAGGTATCCCAAGGCAATACTACCCCGTAATGCGGTACAGGCACATCATGGCCATCTACTGGGTTGTGGTGTACGCTTTCAGTTTCTGATTTAGGCTTGTAGTGTATCACCAATTGATGCCCAAACAGGTTAAAATCTATCCAGTGGTCGCTACTGCGACCTTCTTCGCAATTCAAAATTTCTCTATAAAATGTTCTGCATTCCGCTAAGTTGTGTACAGGAATGGCAATGTGAAAAGGTGTAACGTTTTGCATGTTCAATTGTTTCTTAATGCTGAAATTAACTCTTTTTTGCTCATTTTGGAACGTCCTTCTATACCAAGTTTCTTCGCTTGCTCGTAAAGCTCATCTTTTGTTCTGTCTTCGTAAGTGGAAGCTTTACCACCTTTCTTGCCTGCATTGTTAGTATTCGCAATTCGTGCTGCCTTTTCTTTACTGTAGCCCTTGTCTACCAATGCTTCGTATTGCTCTTCGTTTTTTATTTGGGGTATATCATTTGATTTTGCCATTTTTTATTTTAAAAATAAAAAATTAATAGGCTGGCAATGTGCTGTATACCTTTAGATATTACTCCGCTAAAAAAGAAATAATTTTTTCATTGACCTCATCTTGGTGCATGGAGTGCCCGAATCCTTCAGTGCTAACGAACTCACTTCCCTTCCAATGTTTATGTACATCTACAGAAGCGTGGTACGGCGCAATTTTGTCAAGCTTATCATGAAAAAGCAATCCTTTCTTATGATTATTCCCAACGAATTTGGCACTTGAAAACTCCTCTGCGGTAAAGTTGAATTTTTCTTGTATAAATTGATTAAGAGCAGAAATTACTTTGTTGCTTAAACCTAGTAAACTTTTATAGTGTGCCATTATCTCATGAAACTCTGACGGTGAACCTATAGTTACCATTTTCTCCAAGATATCATTGGGGTTTTTGTATTCATTGTACAAAATGGTCATACCTCCCATGGAATGGCCAATAACTATGGTTGGTTTATATTTTAACAACATGGCCTGTACCTTTTCTGCATATAATGGTGCATGTAGAATTTTACCTGTTGAATAGCCATGGGCAGGAGCATCAAAAGCAATAATATTATAATTTTCTCTTTGCAATTTTTCAATGAGTTTATGCCATCGCCAGGTATTACTTTCCCAACCATGAACCAACAATACGGTCTCTTTGCTACCGGCCCAGTTATATACTTGTATTTTATGTTTGCCTATGGTTACTACTTCTAATTTGGCATTATCCAAATATTCTTTTTGGTTGGGTAAAACCCTGCCTTTACGAACAGTAGCGAATATGGTAAACGCACGTTGTGCCGTTTTTTTTGGGGCAAACCAAACCAAGATGTTTAAATAGAGGCCATAAAGTTTTGGGATAATTTTTTGGAATAGAACAGGCACTTGCTATGGTTTTTTAAGATGAATTGCAAAGGGGTGGAGTGTTGTGGTCATATATGAATCTACTCTTAGTCCCAACCCATCATCATGTATTTTATTTTTGCATTATCCGGTATCTGGACTTCTTCTATATTGCTATTTGCATTATACCTAAGACTTTCCGGCAATTCTTTTTTATCTATGGTAAAATAGAGGTCATTGTCTTTTAAAAGCACCACTACGTTATTGATAGATGTAATAATCTTTTTTATGGAATAGTTCTCACGTATATCTTTAAATGTGCTTAATATGGTAATCCCTTTTTCGGTAACAAACCTTTCATCATTAATCAATACATTTTGTATGGTGGCAATACTATCATTATTGGGAGTTAAAGTGAGTAACAGCGGCCCACTTTTTTCATAAATCTTAATTTTACTTGCCCCGTTCCCGAAATTTAATTTTACGGTATCTTTTACAACGGAGTCTTTCTCAAATATCAATTCTATATCCCTTGCCAAACTTTGTTTGGAAAGTTTACCTACCCGATCGCTGGAAACCTGAAATTCTTTAGGCTGTTCGTCTTGACAGTTGTACAATAAAAAACTGCCAGCTATAAAGAGTATACTATAAATTCTTTTCATAACTATTACCGCATCACTTTTTTTAATACCCCAAGTACGCCCCTAATAAATGTAGCACTTGTCAATACTTTGATAATAGGGTTTTGTCTGGTGCTCCGTCTTGTGGATGTTCTTCTTGGTTTTGGTTTGTTCTTTTCTTTTTCTGCTAGTTTTTCCGCCTCATCAATTTTTTCGTTCAAAATTTCATAGGCACTTTCACGGTCAATTATTTCATTGTACTTACCTACTAGGGAAGAACTGCTAATGACACTTTTTAATTCCTTATCGGTCAATACATCCATACGGCTCATAGGGGCGCGCAATAGGGTAGCTGCCAATGGGGTTGGTCTTCCTTTTTCATCCAAGGCCGAAATCAATGCTTCTCCAATTCCTAAGGAAGTCAAGACCTCTTTGGTGTCATAATATTCTGATTCCGGATAATTTTCCGCAGTCATTTTTATAGCTTTCCTGTCTCTTGCCGTAAATGCCCTTAATGCATGCTGAACTTTTAAACCAAGCTGTGCCAATACTTCATTGGGAACATCTGTTGGATTTTGAGTAACAAAATAAAGTCCAATTCCTTTTGAACGTATCAATTTAACGATACTTTCTATTTGATCCAATAATGCTTTGGATGCTTCCTTGAAAATAAGATGCGCCTCATCTATGAACAAAATTAGTTCTGGTTGGTCACTATCACCTTGTTCTGGAAAGGTCGAATAGATTTCTGCCAATAGGCTCAACATAAATGTAGAAAACAATTTAGGCCTGTCCTGAATGTCCGTCAGTCGTAAAATATTAATATAGCCCTGACCATTCTCGTCAACACGGGTTAAATCCATCACATCAAAAGATTTTTCCCCAAAGAACAGTTCTGCTCCCTGCTGTTCCAATTCTATGATTTTTCTAAGAATAGCACCGGTGGAACTTGTAGAAATTCTACCATATTCTTTTGTAAATTCTGCCTTTCCCGCACCGGTGGCATATTGTAAGACTTTTTTAAAATCCTTTAAATCTAGCAATGGCATTTTTTGGTCGTCACAATACTTGAAGACCACAGCCACAATACCTTCTTGAGTTTCTGAAAGGTCTAGAATACGTGATAAGAGTACTGGACCAAATTCTGAAACAGTAGCTCTTAGTTTTACTCCATCCTGTTCGGACAAGGACAATATTTCAACCGGAAAATTACTTGCCTTAAAAGGAATGCCTATTTTGGCATGACGCTCGTCTATTTTAGGATGACCGGGACTAGGTTGTGCCAATCCGCTCAAATCCCCTTTTAAATCCATTAGAAGTACCGGAATTCCTTTTTGCGAAAGGTTTTCTGCAAGTACCTGTAAAGTTTTTGTTTTGCCTGTACCTGTGGCACCGGCTATAAGGCCATGCCTGTTCAATGTCTTTAAAGGAATTTTTACCAAAGCATCTGTAACGGCTTCTCCATTGAGCATTGCGGCTCCCATTACAATATAATCACCTTTGGTGGTATACCCCTTTTCAATATGCTCAAAAAAATCTTCGGTACCGGCCATGTTATTTAATTTTTGATAAAAATAGTGGATTTTTAAGCAAACCAAAAGATAAGACCAGGCTTAATGCTACTTAGTTTTCAACAGAAATAGCTTTGTTCTTATTAGGGTGAAGGGTATTTGTAAGGTGCAAACCTTTGAGAGTATATGTAACTAAACCGTATCTTTGCCAGATGAAAAATGTGGAGGTACAGGAGAAAGTGAATAAAGGGGTGTTGTTACCCTTAATGGAAGAATTCTACACCATACAGGGAGAAGGCTTTCATAAAGGAACTGCAGCGTATTTTATTCGTGTTGGCGGGTGCGATGTGGGTTGCCATTGGTGCGATGTTAAGGAAAGTTGGAATGCGGAGACACATCCGCCCACGGCAATTGAACATATTGTTGAAAATGCCGCTAAGTATTCTGATACTATCGTAATAACCGGTGGTGAGCCGTTAATGTGGGATATGACCCCAATTACCAAGGCCTTAAAGGAAAAAGGACTAAAAACACATATTGAAACTTCCGGTGCCTATACCTTATCTGGTGATTGGGATTGGATTTGTCTTTCGCCTAAAAAAAACAAACTACCAGAGGGCGTAATCTATGATAAGGCACATGAGCTAAAGGTCATTGTCTATAATAAACATGACCTAATTTTTGCTGAAGAGCAAGCTGCCAAAACTAATGCAAACTGTATTCTGTATTTACAGCCAGAGTGGAGTGTTAGGGATAAAGTTGTGCCTATGATCGTAGACTATGTCATGGAAAATCCTAAATGGAAGGTTTCCCTGCAGACCCATAAATATTTGAATATTCCTTAATGAGTACCATTGAGACGATATTGGTGCATGCACCAGGGCTGTACTAACGACCTCCGTGGGCCCTAAGGTCCAAGATACATTCGGCATCTAAATCAACCGAAGCTGCATTGCCTTTTGCTGTACTTTTTTCTAGAAGGCTCATAACACTGGCACCGGATAGTATACACCCGGATGTAATACCGTCTTCATAAACTTTTTTAGCGGATGTTTTTTGGGATTTCCCTAAAACGGAATTGCTGCCAAATTGTAATTCTGCACGCATTAAGCAACCATCTTGGTTACAATGTTTGTCTCCTACCAATTCTCCGTCCTCGTTTTCAGATTCGGACTCATGGTCGTTGACCATGTCGGTTCCCAAATCTACCAACCCAAAGAGATGGCCAAATTCATGGTTTAAGGTAGCGGTTTCTACATCTTCATTATTTATGGATGAGCTTCTGGAGGCTAATTTTCTCACTGTAATCTCATGTATGATCATAGAGGTATTACGATAGACCGCTCCTAAGGTTACTAGTCCGCCTTCCAAGTCATCCCCTTCTGCAGGAGCATCGGCAAAATAGATATAAATGGCCAAAGTATTGTCCGTATTAAAAGCTGTTCTGTTCTTCGTTTCCAAATCTACTATTTCCTGTAAGGTCAGTTCATCTTCAACAGGACTGGGTAGTTCGTTGTAGATAATTTCAATATCTTCCTTAAAGGTATATTCACGTAAATAATCGGTAAATTGGGTCATGGCCGTGGTGGTTGGTCTAAAACCTTCTACATATCCAATTTCTATCAATAATTTATCATAGGTGTCATTGGAAAGTATATCGTTAGCAGAATCTCCAGTTGCCAATAAATTGGCTTCTTTGTTCACCGTAGCAGGCTGTGGTTCTTCTTCTGGTGCCGTACTACTTTTTGAACAGGATACTGCAAGGGCCAAAACAAAAAGTAGGAAAAAATTCTTGAATGTGTTCATAATATGAATGTCTTTTAGTATAACGAAAAAATATTGCGACTATTATCGTATAAGCGTCAATCTTGCTAAATAGTCGTAATGTTCGCCTTGCATTACAAGTTCGCAGTGTAAATCATTATAGTTTGCTGCACGTTGCAGGGTGTTATAATCTACGTATAACCAAGGAAAAGGTTTGCTTTTTTCTTTTTTGTATTCCATGGTAAAACTTACTTCGCCGTAGTACTCCATATTATCGGGAATCCAGTAGCCGCCATCTTCATCATTTTCAAACATATAAATGATATCGCTGGAGTCTAAAAGAATTTGACCGCCTTGTTTTAATAGCGATTTCAGCTTGGAGAAAAACGCTTCTAATCCGGCAAAGGTGCCTGCCAATCCTACACCGTTCATTAAAATTAATATCGTATCGAATTTTTCACCATCAAACGTTAAAAGTTCTGAGTGTACGGTATGGTTTAGTCCGCGAAATTTACTGACTTCAACAGCTCCTTTTGATGCGTCCAATCCGGTTACGGTTAGTCCTTTATCCTGTAAATATAAACCATGGCTGCCAGCACCGCAACCAACATCTAGAACCTTGCCTTTGCATATTTGCAGCGCTTTTTGCTCTATTTTGGGCATTTCCTTAAAATTCCGGAACATATATGGTATTGGTAAAACATCTTCTTCATCAAGAGAGGAATACGTAATGATGTCTTCGGAATAATTACCGTGTTGATAGTCTAAAAGAGCCGTGCCTATAATGTCCTTATTCAAAATTCTAGTATTTCTAGATACAAAAGTCTCGCTTTTTGGTACTACTTTCCTAGTTTTGAAGAATTAATTTTAGAGATGGAAGAGGTTTTGCGTCAATTGCCCAAAAAGGCAAGAGAGAAACATACTGAAAATAAAAAGTTCTTTGCCAAGCTAAGGAAAAAGCCGCCTAAAGATTTGGACTATACTATGCAGGAACTTCATGAGGCGGAGTTTGAACGTACCGATTGCCTAACCTGTGCCAATTGTTGTAAAACAACAGGACCCCTTTTTACAAATGCCGATGTGGAGCGTATTTCAAAATCCTTCCGTATGAAGCCGCAAAAATTTATTGAAACCTATTTGCGAATTGATGAAGAGAACGACTATGTCTTGCAACAAGTGCCATGTACCTTCTTAGGTGCCGATAATTATTGCTCTATTTACGATGTGCGACCCAAGGCATGCAGAGAGTTTCCACATACAGACCGAAAGAAGTTTCAGCAAATAAGTAATCTAACCCTTAAAAACGTAGCTATTTGTCCTGCAGCTTTTAATATAGTGGAGGAAATGAAGAAGCGGATAAAGTAACGAGCAACCAAATTCTTGTGGCGTAAGTGGGCAATAGTATTTAAGCGTGGAACTACTGATAGAATAACAATTTGCAAAAGTTTATTATATTGGGCTTTAGATTATAGTTTTGTCAAAAATTGTAATTTTATTTTGAAAATGTCGCAATAGTAATTAGAAAGGCATTGCATTTTAAAAACTTGATTATTTAAAAATAGTATAACTTATTGCATCAATGGAACAGCTTATTTCTTATTTTGAATCGATACCTGCCGCACACCGGTCTTTAATATTGGTTGGTGGTATAACTTTTTTTTGGATATTAGAAGGTATTGTACCCTTATTCAATGGTGCATATAATAAATGGAAGCATTCGGTACCTAATTTCTTTTTTACGCTGACCACTATAATCGTAAATTTTCCGTTGGCTTTCTTCCTTTTAAAAACATCGGATTGGGCAGTTGAAAATGATTTCGGTATCATTAATTGGTTGCCAGAAATGCCTTTGTGGGCATATGTATTTTTAGGTGTTGCTTTGCTTGATTTAATCGGAGCTTATTTGGCGCATTTGGTAGAACACCGAGTAAAACCGTTGTGGATGGTGCATTTGGTACATCATACCGATCATAATGTAGATACGACCACAGCCAATAGACATCATCCGTTAGAAAGTATTATTCGTTATTTATTTACCTTACTGGGCGTTTTTGTTGTTGGTGCCCCAATAGGAATCATAATGTTGTACCAAAGTCTTTCTGTAGTGTTGTCTCAATTTAACCATGCGAATATTAAATTGCCAAAAGGTTTGGACAAAGCAATTAGTTGGGTAATCATTTCCCCAGATATGCACAAAGTACATCACCATTATGTATTGCCGTATACAGATAGCAATTACGGAAATATTTTTTCTTGGTGGGATCGTTTATTCGGCACCTACATGCATTTGGATCGTGAAAAAATAATCTACGGTGTAGATACGTTCCCCGATGAGGTAGCGAACGGTAAAATTGGTCCGTTGTTAAAATATCCTTTTGTAGGGTACAGAAAACCAACCACCAATGGTAGTAATTTGGCAGAAATTGTCAATGAACAGCCTTTAGTAAAGTAAGTACTTTGCCCTTATCTTTTTAAATTTTTCTATATCATCTTGCCAACTTGCTTTTATTTCGGCATTGGTGGCGCCGGCTTCAATTTGCTTTTGCAATCTGTCATTACCTGCATGTTTGGTAAAGCCACTAGTTAGAAAGAATTTACTTTTATCTACGGAATGGGTATAGGCATCTATAATGTATTCCATGGTCATCTGGTTCATTCGCTTGGTGTTGGAAAGGTCTTTGCCATAACATTGTTTTCCTTCTTCTTTAGGGTATTTTGAACCAAAATTGGGTTTTGGCGTATAAGAGAAATCGTAAGCAGTGGAATCTAAAAATGAAGCACCATATCGCTGAAATTGAAACTCCGTACCACGACCGGCATTAATGTTTGTGCCTTCAAACAGGCCCAAGCTAGGGTAAAGGGTAATTGAGGTGTCGTTTGGTAAGTTTGGCGAAGGGCGAATAGGTAAGCTATAAAAGCGGTCATGAGTCCAGTTTTCTAAAGGAATTACGGTCAAATTCGCTTTTTTATCACCCTCTAACCACATTTGTCCATTGAGCATATTGGCATATTCGCCAATGGTCATGCCATATACTAGTGGTATCTGGGTCATACCAAGAAAAGAAGTATGTTCGGCTTCCATGGTGGGCCCGTCAATATAATGTCCGTTAGGGTTTGGGCGGTCTAATACTAAAACCGGTATTCCTTTTTCGGCACAGGCTTCCATAACCAATTGTAGGGTAGAAATGTAAGTGTAAAAACGAGCACCCACATCTTGTATATCGAACAATACCAAATCTAAACCTTCTAACTGTTCTTGAGTAGGTTTTCTGTTCTTGCCGTGTAGTGATATTAGTTCTAGTCCTGATTTGGTGTCAGTACTATTTTTAACATGTTCACCGGCATCAAAATTACCCCTAAAGCCATGTTCTGGTGCAAATACCTGTTTAATGTCTACATCTAAAGAAAGAAGACTGTCTACCAAGTGGGTGTATCCATTGGGTTTAAATATGACGCTTGTTTGGTTGGCGACAATGGCTATTTTTTTGTCTTTTAATAAAGGTAAATATACATTGGTACGGTTGGCCGCCACCACAATTTCTTTTTCTTGTTCTTCAATTTTTGGCTCGTCATGGGTTGGTGAGTTGTTGGGGACTACTTTGGTATCGTTTCCACAGGTAGCCAATACCAAAAACCATAATAAAACTGTACTTTTGAAATTGGATAAATATAACATCATTTGAATCTAGAATATTTTATTGCCAAACGGCTAATAAAGGGTAAGGAGCATAAAATTAGCATATCTGCACCGATAATAAAAATTGCTATTGCTGCAATTGCTATTGGGGTGGTAATGATGTTGATTGCCATTGCTACCGGTTTGGGTTTAAAAGAAAAAATAAGAGAAAAGGTAACCGCGTTCAACGGCCATGTACAAATTTATAATTACGATAATAATAACTCTGAGGTTTCAGTTGTTCCGGTAAGTATAGAGCAAGATTTTTATCCTGAATTCAAGACCATAGATGGTATTGTACATGTACAGGCAGTTGCCACTAAAGCCGGTATTATCAGGACAGAGGATACCTTTGAGGGTATAATAGCCAAAGGCGTAGGTAAAGATTATAACTGGGAACCATTCGATGAATTTCTGATTGATGGTGTGCTGCCTGATTATACGGGTGATTTGAATTCTGATGTGCTCATTTCTAAAATTATGGCGAACCGACTAAATTTTAAGGTGGGCGATTCGTTTTTTACTTTTTTTCTAAGGGATGATGCTCCGGATAAAATTCCCAACCAGAGAAAATTTACCATAACCGGCATTTTTGATAGTGGTTTTGAGGAGATAGACGGACTCTATATTTTTACAGACATTCGTCATATTCAACGCATGAACAAGTGGGAAGAAACAGAGGTTGGTAACTTTGAGATATTCTTGAACAGTTTTGATGATATTGACCAAAAAGCGAATGAAATTTATGGTCAAACCCTCTCTAACCTTGATACAAGATCAATTAAGGATAAGTACCATAAAATTTTTGAATGGATCGGCTTGTTCGATTTTAACATAGCCCTTATCATTGGCATAATGATTATCGTTGGTGGTATTAATATGATTACGGCATTGTTAGTACTTATTTTAGAACGTACCCCAATGATCGGAATTCTAAAGGCTTTGGGAATGCCCAATTGGGATATTCGTAAAGTATTTTTATACAATGCCGCTTATCTTATAGGAATAGGTTTATTCTACGGAAATTTTATTGGTTTGGGCGTAATTTTTATTCAAGAGCATTTTAAATTGTTTAAGTTTCCCAACCCAAAAGAATATTATGTGGAGTATATTCCGGTGAGTATAGATTTTTCTACTATTTTATTATTGAATGTAGGCGTACTTTTGTTATGTATGTTAATGTTGCTCATACCATCCTATATCATTACGAGAATTACACCGGTAAAGGCCATTAGATTCGAGTAGTGTAGGGAATGGCAAAATTAAAGATGTTCAATAAAGTTCATTCGTTTTCCAAGAACTCTTACTACATAGATTTCGTTCTCATTTTCAAATTGGTAAAAATTACATGGGCTTTATAATTATAGAATTTTAAGCCGTTCGCTATTGTTGTGGCGTCTTTAGCTAATTCAGGCCTCTCAGATAATTCCGTTAGAAAAGTTTCCAATTCCTTTAAGTAAATTGTTGCAGGAGATTGTCCAAAAAATTTAATTCCATATTTATAGATGGCAATTAAATCTTGTTGTGCTTTTGCAGATAAATTATAGTTTGCCATTATCTACTTGCTCAATAATATCACTGATTTTTAATGAGCTTCTTCCGCTTTGTAAACCTTCATCAATGGCGTTTTTTAGTTCTACCAGTTTCATGTTTTCTTGCTGGTCTTTTCTAACTAGATCACGTATATATTCGCTGTCGTTAGTGTAATCGCCATTTTCAACTTTTAACTTTATCCAATTATCTTGCTGATCTGTAAAGGTTATAGATTTTCGTACCGTTGCCATAAAAAATGATTTTGGTGCAATATAGTAATTATATGCACCACATTATATGTTGCTCTTAAGCTTAACACAGTTAGTATTTTATTCTCGCTGTAAATTGGGTCTTTTTGGTAAATTTGATGTAAAACAAATCACATGCATCAAAAGTTACTTCTTACCCTATTTGCTGTGCTTTTATTGACGGGAGTCAATGCGCAGAAACTTTCAAAAAAAGAGAAAAGGATTGTAAAATCCATTGAACAGAATAATGCCGAAGCCATATCATTTTTAGAGAAAGTTGTAAATATCAATAGTGGTACTCTTAATCTAAAAGGTGTAGAAAAGGTGGGAAAGGAATTTGCAACTGCTTTTACTGATATTGGTTTTGAAAGTACTTGGATTCCTATGCCCGAAGAAATGAACAGGGCGGGTCATTTATTTGCCGAAGTGAAAGGAACTAAGGGTAAGAAATTATTATTGATCGGTCATTTAGATACGGTTTTTGAAGAAGATAGTCCGTTCCAGACTTTTGAGATGGTGAACGATTCTATTGCACATGCGCCTGGTGGTAATGATATGAAAGGGGGTAATGTAATAGTACTCTATGCGTTAAAGGCTTTACAACAAAACGGATTATTGGATGATGCCCAGATCATAGTTGCCTTTACAGGTGATGAAGAAAGTACGGGAAGTCCTTTAGAGAAAAGTAGGCACGATTTAATAGAAGCGGCAAAACGAAGTGATATTGGTTTGGGTTTTGAAACTTCAACGGGTTTTAGCTATGCTACCGTTGCCCGTAGAGGTTCTTCTGGATGGAAGGTTGAGGTAGAAGGAAAAAGAGCCCATTCTTCAGGAATTTTTAGCGATGATACTGGTGCAGGGGCCATTTTTGAAATGTCTAGAATCTTGAACGGATTTTATACCGATGTAAAAGGTGAAGATTTGTTGACCTTTAATCCCGGTACATTGGTCGGTGGAACTTTTGTGGAGTTCGATGAAATGAGCAGTAAAGGAACCGTGTTCGGAAAAACAAATGTGGTGGCACAAAAAGCGGAAGTACGTGGAGGATTACGTTTTATATCCGAAGAACAGAAAGAACGTGCTCGCGAGAAAATGAGAGCGATAGTAGCGGATAATTTGCCGCAGACATCTGCAACGGTAACTTTTAAGGATAGTTACCCGGCAATGCAACCTACGGAAGGTAATAAGGCTTTACTTGAAAAATTAAATGAGGTGAGTTTAGATCTTAAACAAGGTGAAGTTTTAGCCTATGACCCTGGTAAAAGAGGTGCTGCAGATACGTCTTTTGTAGCTGAATATGTAGACTGTTTAGACGGATTGGGTACCATGGGAAATGCTGCCCACACCCCTGAGGAAACGGTAAACTTGAATACTATTGAGGCATTGACAAAAAGAACGGCATTATTAATTTATAGATTGATAAATGAGTAATATAACCACATTAAAAGTAGGTGAGCAGCAAGTAAAAATTGAAGCTGGAGAATTAGTTAGCTACGAAGTATCTGGTCATGAATTTATGCACCAAAAGGGAAACCCTGGGTGGCGTAGTGTAGATACTGAAATGTTCCCTTTGATCGGGCCAACGAACGAAGCCGATTTTAAAGTAAAGACTCCCAAAGGATTTGCTGTTCAAGATCAGCATGGTCTATTGCGTGAAATGGAATATGAGTTGACGGAGCATACTGCTTCTAAAGCAGTGTTCTCAAAAAAATATACAGCCAATACCACGGTGTTAAACTCGAAATACCCTGCGAAGTCTACCGCTGAGAAATTAAGCTGGCCCTATGATTTTGAGTTTGTGAAAATGGTTGAATTGACCGGTGATGCTTTAGAGGTTACGTTTACTATTTCGGGTGAAGAGGGTATGCCTTTTATGTTAGGCTATCACCCTGCATTTATGTTGCATTCTAAAAACGCCATTATTTCTACCACTAGTCAAGATATTACCATTCCTGAAGTTATGGCAGTAGGGAGTAGGGCGCTACAGGTGCCTAAGACAGATACGATTACCTTAAAGGATGAGAAATCCATTCAAATAACATCTGAAGGCTTTAGCCATTTTATGTTGTGGACAGAAGTGCCAAACATGGTGTGTATTGAGCCCATAACATTCTATCCATATGCCGTAGCACAGGAAAACCTAGCCGAAGGTTTTACGAGGCTTAAAAAGGAACCGGCAGTTTTTAAAGTGGTGTTGAAACCTATGTAGTTTTAAAATCACCAGTGTATGTGTTACGATGTAAAAACGAGTTTAGAGGCACAATTAAAACGTGCTCAGCGAAACCAAGATTTAAAGGCAATAGAGGAAATTGTGGAAAAATTGGGGCCGTTGACAGACTTGCCGCTTCATCATGCATCGGGATTTTCGCATCCAGAGGTATTGATTTACACCAATGATGACCCGTGGTATCCCATTGTGGCTACGTGGGGACTTATTCCCCATTGGGTCAACACGGTTGAGCAGCAAAAGAAAATATGGAATAGTACATTGAATGCCCGGGTCGAAACCATTTTTGAAAAACCTGCGTTTCGGGATGCCGCACATGAAAAAAGATGTATTTTTTATGTGGACGGGTTTTATGAGCATCACCATTTTAACAATAACACCTATCCTTTTTTTATCCATCCAAAGAACAAAAAACCTTTGGCACTTGCGGCTTTGTGGTCTACATGGCAACATCCAGAGCATGGTGGTACTATTAATTCGTTTTCAATAGTAACCACATTAGGAAATGGTATGATGGCAAAAATTCACAACAACCCTAAATTAAAAGAGCCACGTATGCCTCTAATGTTATCCGAAGAAATGGAAGAAAGGTGGCTTTCATCAAACACAACTATTGAAAAGGAAATAGAGGAAGTATTGAATTCCACCAATGACATCGCATTAAAAGCCCATACCGTTGGTAAACTTCGCGGTAAGAATTATATGGGCAATACGGAGTCTATTTGTAATGAAGTTGAATACGCGGAGCTAGATGCCGAAAAACTAAATTTATAAAAATGGCTTATAGTGAGTATCTGGCAGATAGGGTTAGACCAAGGTTAAAAGGAAAAGGTCTGGTAGAAGAGAAGAAAATGATGGGCGGACTCACATTCATGGTCAATGGTAAAATGTGTTTGGGTATCATGTTCGATAAGAAAACCGAAGAAGATAAATTAATGGTTAGGGTGGGTAAATTGAATTATGAAGAATTATTGCACAAACCCGGTAGTACCCCAATGGATTTTACAGGTAAACCTTTGCGAGGTTTTTTATTCATTGGTCCTGACGGATTTGACCATGAAGACGACCTTGATTTTTGGGTAACAAAAGCGTTGGAGTTTAACAAGCTTTTAAATGCATGACCTATTGGTTTCAAAATAGGCATTCATGCCCCTTGAAATGATTAAATTTACGGAGTGAAAAACATTTTTCCTTTTTTAGATTGGGTATCCACCTATAAAAAATCTTTCTTTATAAGGGATTTGGTTGCCGGTCTTACGGTAGGTATTGTCTTGGTACCCCAAGGGATGGCCTACGCAATGATTGCGGGTCTTCCTCCGGTTCATGGGTTATATGCATCGTTATTTCCTGTGCTCACCTATGCACTTTTAGGTACTTCAAGAAAAATTGCCGTTGGTCCTGTAGCCATGGATTCGTTATTGGTTGCGGTTGGTCTGGGTACGCTCGCCATTACGGGAGTTGAAAACTACATTAAAATGGTGGTGATTCTTACCTTAATGGTAGGTGCAATTCAATTTTTGTTAGGGGTACTTCGTATGGGTTTTTTGGTCAACTTTCTTTCTAAACCCGTCATCAGCGGTTTTACTTCAGCCGCAGCCATTATCATTGTTTTTAGTCAAATGAAACATTTATTGGGTATTTCGGTGGTTGGCAGTAATAGAATTTATGAGACCATAATCAATATTTTTTATAAGCTCGGTGAGATAAATTATGTTGATTTCGGTATCGGCCTGGTGGGTATCGCATTATTGCTTGGTTTTAAAAAATGGACAAAAAACATACCCGGAATATTAATAATCGTAGTATTGGGTATTTTGGCTGTTTACTCTTTTCAATTGGAAGCCTTTGGGATAAAATTGGTGGGTAATGTGCCTAGTGGGTTGCCTTCTTTTATTATGCCGTCATTGAATATCGATGATATAGAGCAATTGGCACCTATTGCCATTGCCTTGGCACTGGTGGGGTATTTAGAAGCCATTTCCATCGGTAAGGCAATAGAAGATAAAACGGGAGAAGATACCATTAAGGCCAACCAAGAATTAATTGCCCTAGGTTCTGCGAATATTGTCGGGTCTTTTTTTCAAGGGTATCCGGTAACGGCAAGTTTTTCTAGATCGGCTATTAGCTTTGATGCGGGTACAAAAACGAATTTAAGTGCAATTTTTAGTGTGATTTTGGTAGTGCTGACACTGTTGTTTTTAACTCCCCTGTTCCAATACCTGCCTAATGCTATTTTGGCGAGTATCATAATGGTATCGGTAGTAAAACTTATCGATATCAAGTACTTTAAATATTTATGGCAGAATAGAAAAGATGAATTTTTTGTGATGTTGGTCACCTTTTTGATTACACTTTTCATTGGTATAACACAAGGTATATTAATAGGTGTTCTATGTTCTCTTTTATTAATGGTATATAGAACCTCTAAACCACATTTTGTGGAGATTGGGAACATTGGCAATTCGGATTATTATAAAAACGTAATTCGTTTTGCAGATGAGGTCGTGGTACGTAATGACCTCTTGATCGTAAGGTTTGATTCTCAGTTATATTTTGGAAATTCTGCCTATTTCAAAAAGCAGTTGTTAAAGCACATAAAGGCAAAAGGACCCGAGTTAAAGGGAATTATCTTGAATGCTGAGTCAATAAACTATATTGATGCAACAGCAGCAGATATGTTGACAAAATTAATACATGATATTCGGGAACGTGAGTTGCAGTTCTACATTGCGGGAGCTATAGGTCCTACAAGAGATATCATATTCAGTACCGGAATTATAAAGGAATTACAGCGCGAATTTTTATTCGTAAAAACGAAAGAGGCGGTTGATTTTTTCGATGACCCCAATGAGGTATCGTTGCTTGCAGCAAAGGTGGCTTACGAAAATAGTAGAATGGCAAAAATGAATAATGTCAAAAAATAATATTTCTTGTACCTTAAGGGTGAAGAAGTAGATAGAAAATTTTAAAAATTAGGATATATGAACATAGAACAGATATATACAGGATGTTTAGCTCAGGGAGCATATTATATTGAAAGTGATGGTGAAGTGGCAATTATTGATCCGTTGCGCGAGGTGACTCCGTATTTGCAAAGGGCAGAGAACGATAATGCTAAAATCAAGTATATATTTGAAACTCATTTTCATGCCGATTTTGTGAGTGGGCACGTTACCCTTTCAAAAGAAACCGGGGCTCCAATTATTTATGGTCCTACGGCCAGCCCAAGTTTTGATGCAATAATAGCGGAAGACGGACAAGAATTTAAATTAGGAAAGCTGACTATTAAAGTATTACATACCCCTGGGCATACCATGGAAAGTACTACGTATTTATTACGCGATGAAAATGAAAAGGATTATGCGATTTTCTCTGGTGATACTTTGTTCTTAGGAGATGTGGGCAGACCGGATCTTGCTCAAAAATCGGCTGATATGACGCAAGAGCAATTAGCAGGTACGTTGTTCGATAGTTTGCGTACTAAAATAGTGCCCTTGTCTGACGATGTTATTGTATACCCTGCACATGGTGCCGGTTCTGCATGCGGTAAAAATATGATGAAGGAAACTGTGGACAGTTTGGGTAATCAAAAGAAAATGAATTATGCCTTAAGGGCTGATATGACCAAGGAAGAGTTCATAAAAGAGGTAACCGATGGTTTGTTGCCTCCACCTAAATATTTTCCTTTAAATGTAAAAATGAACAAGGAAGGTTACGAAGATATAGGCGAAGTGCTTAATCGTGGTAATGTTGAGCTTTCTCCAGATGAATTTGAAAAAGCCGCTAACGATACTGAAGCATTGGTGTTAGATGTTAGACATCAAGACGAGTACGTTAAGGGTCATATTCCAAGGTCAATATTTATAGGGCTGAACGGTGATTTTGCTCCTTGGGTGGGAGACTTGATCGCCGATACCAAACAACCATTGTTATTGGTTGTACCAGAGGGTAAAGAAGAGGAAGCCATCACTAGATTATCGCGTGTAGGTTTTGATGCTGCAATAGGATATTTAAAGGGCGGAATTGATGCTTGGAAAACAGCAGGAAAAGAAATAGACCAAATAAATTCGATCACGGCATCCGAAGCAAAAACTTTAATAGATAAAGGCAATGCGGTTTTTGATGTTCGTAAAGATGGGGAGTACCAAAGTGAGCATTTGGTAGGTGCCGTGCATACACCTTTAAGCGAGTTGAATAAACATTTGGGTGAATTTCCTGAGAAGGGAGATTTCTTGGTGCACTGTGCTGGTGGTTATCGTTCGGTAATTGCATCTTCAATCCTTAAAAGCAGAGGTATTCATAATCTAATCGATGTAAAAGGTGGATACGGAGCCTTAAAAAATGAGGATTTGGAGAAGACAGATTATGTTTGCCCAACGACTTTATAGTTGATATCTATAGCGTTATAATATTTTTACTTTATATAATCTGCTATAGAACGTGTTTTATATTTATATTTAAAAAGGAAACGATAAAAAAGAGATGTTGAAAAAATTTATTTCACGAATAGGTATAATGAACGTTATCATGTTGTTAGTCGTGTTATCTATAATTGTAGTTTCAGAATATCTTTTTATGTCCGGTAAAAAACTAGATGCAATTTTTGTTGCTTTTTGGGCACCGACCATCCTAGGATTTATGAATTACCTAAAGTTTAAGAAGTAGTGGAATTCGTATTGGCTTACTCAATTTTTGTAGCTGTAATCTTTATGGTGTGGTTAATATTTGTCATTAAAATGTATAATAAAATGAACGAGTAGCCTTTATTCCGGAATAACTAGATTAGTTTAGTTCATAAATACTACTAGGATTTTTTCTTATGAAACTTTCTACAATACGCTGGGTCTCCAGCGTATTTTTTTGAGGGGTAATAAAAAAGTCAATATCGGCAATATGCTGTATTGTAGTTTCCTTGGGTACATACCCATATCCAGCATAACTATTTTCACGAATTAGTACAAAAGCATTTTCATCACTATTTCTACCATTGGCTTTGATCAATAAGTTGGATTGAATGTCCTTTAAACTTTTTAATGCCTCTTGTACACGTTCATTGTATTGGTCTACCAAGGTATGGTCAGAACAAATTCCTATGCACTGCTTAATTTTATAGTGAGAACACGTTATAATATTTTCCTGTAGATGACAGTATTTTGGGCAAAGATCAAACATGCTGCATAAAGCCTCTAAATACTGTCTTGCTTCTGTAGGACTATAACAAATGGCAAAGGAATTTGGCGTCATTTTTATTTTGTTATATGCTAAGTGGATAATACCATTGCGGTCTTGATAGCTAAATATACCGTATTGTTGAACGGTTCTTTTTTGTGCCCTGTTATATTTAGGATAATGTTTTTTTATTTCTGCCGATTCTTTTAATAATGCTATTAGTTCATTTCCTGTTTCCTCGAAATCCAGTGCGGTTGTCTCTGCACAGAGACTTATTTCCTTGTTTTTTTTATCATAGAAATGGCCTAATACTCTTTTTTTAATATTAATGGCTTTACCAACATAAATAATTTTACCCTTCATATCCTTAAAATAGTAGACTCCAGGGGTCGTTGGTAATTTGTCATACTCCTTTTTTGGTAAACCGGGTGGCAATGTGGCTTCTTGGGATTTTGAATTTAGGAAATGCTTAAAAACCATTTCTGCATTTTCGGCTCTTAATAATTTATGGAAGAGTAGTACTGTAGCATGTGCATCACCTCTTGCACGGTGTCTATCGGTTAGCGGAATACCTAGAGCGGCAGTTAGTTTTCCCAAACTATAGGAATGGTAACCGGGTAACAGTTTTCGGGAAAGCCTTACGGTACAAAGTTTCTTTCTGGAAAAATCTAGCCCAAGCTTTTTAAATTCATTTTTAATAACATTGTAGTCAAAATTAACACTGTGGGCCACAAAAATGGTGTCTTTGGTTATCGCTTCTATCTGAGGAACAATTTCTTCAAATAAAGGGGCATTTCTAACCATGTTATCGTCAATGCCTGTTAGTCCCGTAATAAATTGGGGTATTTCACATTGCGGATTTACCAAGGAAGTAAATTCGTCCAAAACTTCATGTCCATCATATTTAAAAATGGAAATTTCGGTTATTTTATTTCCTTTTACACCATTTCCGGTAGTCTCTATGTCAATAACTGTATACAAAAGTTGTAATCGTGGTTTAGGGGGATAAAGTTAGTGGATCTAAGCATATAAATGTCTAGGATTGCTATTCTATGCTTGTGAATATAAGTTACCTTATTTTCTAAGGATTAGCCATTGTTAAAGATTGATTTAGACAAGTTTTAAAATGCAAGATTTCTTGAATTACCCTACTATAGGTAATTAAAAGGATGTGCCGTTCAACGATTAGCCAAATGAGAATGGGGATTGTGTTAAACAACGATTTTGCTTGCATCCTACCGATGTAAATCTAAAATGTGAAAATTACCTTGCTATTTTAGCCCATAATAAATGGCAGGATGTATTTAGATCCTAAAAGTCAACAGTATTATTTCTGCAGTTTTAACCGACATAAACTTGTTTGCTTCAAACTTTTAAACGTAAAGGTTTGTGTGAAGGAAAAATTATATTTAAATGGACTCGATCCGAGAAATAGTTGTTAGTTTACCTTTTCTAATGGTCATATCTGCCTTAATTGCGTATGTTATGGCTACAAGGTTTAACCTCTACCCAGTAATAATTTATGTATCTAAAACAAAGGGGCTTATGGATGTGCCCGAGGAACGTAGGGTGCATACTTCACAGGTGCCTAATCTTGGTGGTATGGGGTTGTTCATTACTTTTTCCTTGACCTTATTACTGTTTGTCCCGTTCCTAAATAATACGGTAGAAGATTTAAGTAACTTACTTTCCTTGTTATCCGCCACTATTATATTGTTGTTTTTAGGCATTAAGGACGATTTGGTTTTTATGACCGCTAAAAAGAAATTGGTGATACAACTTATAGCGGTATCTATGGTCTGTATTCTTCAAGATATACGAATAACCGATTTTCATGGTCTGCTAAGTGTAGGGCAGTTACCATATGTAGTTTCTGTAGGTTTTACCATTTTTGTGTTTGTTTTGGTCATCAATGCTATAAATCTTATTGATGGTATAGATGGCTTGGCCTCTTCTATTGGAATATTGGCTAGTTTAAGTTTTGGTATTGCATTTTATATGGCAGAAAATTATTTAATGACCATTATGTCTGCGGTATTGATCGGGTCCTTGATGGGTTTTCTAAAATATAATTTATCTACGGATAGAAAGATTTTTATGGGGGACTGTGGGTCACTGATTGTAGGTTTCTTATTGGCTTACCAAGGTATTAGTTTTTTAAATATAGACCCTACATTGGTTTATCAGTATAATTCTGAAAATTCTTCAATTTTACTTTTGGCAATATTATCATATCCATTATTTGATTTATTGCGGGTGTTTATTGTTAGAATTGCACAAAAGAAAAGTCCGTTCGATGCCGATAGTAATCATATTCATCATAGACTTTTGCGCTTAGGACTTAATCACAAACAAGCTACCATGTTTTTAGTAATCAGTAATTTGACCTTGATATTAATTACTTATTTTACTATTAACCTACCTATTAATATGAGTTTAATTGTTGTGGTATGTTTTGGTTGTTTACTCTATTTATTGCCATTTTTAAGTGTTTTCGAAGAATTTAAAGGTGAAGAACCTGAAGAAATCACTCCAGGGGTACGTGGTAAGATTATACAGGTGAAAGAAGAGGGCGCTAAAATTATACCTATTAATGAAAGAATTTTACAGAAAGAACCTTTTGCCCACAATCAAAATAACGGTAGTTTAAATACTGAACCAGAACATGTTTCTACGAACACTACCTCCCAAAAGACCAGTGAAAAGTTCAAGGTTTATGCAAATGATGAAAAGGTACTGGTAAACCCTATAGAAAACAAGGTACAAATAGACCCCGATAATTTAAAGTCTAAATAAGTTTTTAAACCTAACCATCTTAAATTAAGTGGTATTATATTGTTAATACCTTTATTACTGGTTGTGTTCCTAATTAAAAATTCTAGCCAAAATCAGTTCAATATCCTATTAAGTGAGTCAGAGCGGTAGTAAACATAGCTATAGACAAATAATGAAAGCTACCTCTATTTTTGGCGGGGTGCAAGTCATTAATATTCTTATTTCCATTGGCAGGTCTAAGATTTTAGCCATACTTCTAGGTCCTGCCGGTATAGGTATTTTAGGATTGATCATGTCCACAACAAAGCTAATTAGCTCCTTGACCAATTTTGGTTTAGGTATTAGTGCTGTAAAGGAAATAGCGATAGCCTTTGAATTGGGTGATGAAAAAAAACTGGCTAAAACCTTGGTCATCGTAAATAGGTGGATTTGGTTTACCGGTCTTTTTGGAGCCATATTAACCCTAATTCTTTCTCCTTGGTTAAGTGAACTTACATTTGGCAACAAGGACTATACAATAGCCTTTGTTTGGCTTTCAATTACACTTTTATTGAACCAATTAACTAGTGGAAGTTTTGTGTTTCTTCAAGGATTGCGTAAGCTTAAATATTTGGCAAAAGCCAATGTTATTGGTGCTGCATTGGGGCTATTGGTTTCCGTGCCTATTTACTATTATTTAGGGGTTAAAGGTATTGTTCCGGCTATGATATGTACTTCTGTACTTGGATTTGCCGTTGCCTATTATTTTACAAAGAAAATTAAAACACAACCCGTGCCGGTTTCCGCAAGGGAAACTAAGAAAAAAGGTAAGAATATGCTTATAATGGGCTTTACACTCAGCATAAGTGGTATCATGGTCTTAGGGGTTTCCTACGTTATACGGATATTTATCAATAACAACGGGGGTGTTGAGGATGTGGGGCTATTTAATGCAGGTATTGCTATAATATCAACATATGTAGGTTTGTTGTTTACTGCAATGGAAACCGATTATTTTCCTAGATTGTCCGCTGTGGTCCATGATAATGAAAAAGCCATAACCTTGATAAATCAACAGGCAGAGATTGCAATGTTGATCCTAGCACCGGTACTAATTGTTTTTTTAGTATTTGTAGAGCTCATTATAACCATTCTTTACTCTTCAGAGTTCATTCCGGTCAAGGAAATGATTTATTGGGCAGCACTTGGTATGTTCTTTAAGGTTGCTGCATGGGTAGTTGCGTTTTTTTTCATAGCCAAAGGGGCCAGTAAATTATTTTTCTGGAACGAGTTGATCACCAACTCGTATACGTTGATCTTGAATTTGGTGGGGTACTATTACTATGGATTAGCCGGATTAGGCATTTCCTATATGGTATCATATTTTATTTATTTAATTCAAATTTATGTCATGACCGGAAAAATTTATGGCTTTAAATTTTCATCGGCGATCAAAAGAATTTTTGCTATTCAATTCTCGTTGGCTATAGGGTGTTTACTAGCGGCTAAGCTAAGTACTTCACCTTTTAATTACGGTATTGGCATTCTATTTATACTTATTTCCATGTATTATTCGTTTAAGGAACTAGATAAAAGATTAAATCTTAAAGATATTATTGGTAAATATTTAAAAAAATGAATAGTGTGATAGGGGTAAAGGATGGTCATATTTTAATTATCAGAAACAAATAATAGTTTTGATGAAGAAATTCAAAATACTATACCCGTACCTTATCCTGTTCTTTTTAATTTTTATGGGACCTGTAAAGGTGGGCCCAATTACCTTTTCTCAAGTATGGAAAATTCCATTGTTCGTTTTTCTTTTTTGGCAGGTACTCATAAAGCGAAACGATAAAAAATTAGGTTTTATTAAATGGTCTTATGCTAGGGCCACCAAAAATATCGTTACCGCCAATTTTTCCATTAGTTATTTTTTTGGAATCGTAGATTTTATAAGGTACATGATGTTTCCATTAATGTTTGAGTATGCCTACAGGAATATTAAAAACATCAGAAAACTGGATAAGTACTTGTTGGGCTTTGCGCAATTTGTTATTATTTCCGGGATTCCTTTTACGTTTGGACTTTTGGAAAGTAAGGCCAAGGATGTTCTGAGTTTCAAGGATTTTGATAGCTACTCCGGTATGTTCCAAAATTCACACGGTGCAGCAATTACCACAACAACGGCGGTATTGATTTTATTGGCCTATATTAAATCAAAATCAAGCTTAATTCGCTTTCCTAAATTAAACTATGCTTTACTGGCCTATGGTATTTATTTAATTTACCTAACTTATATCCGTACGGGCTATCTCATGTTCGTTATTGGAATTGTTTTCTTGTTCTTGCCTAAAAAACTGACCTTAAAACAAGTATTGTCCGGTTTGGGAATTCTCATTCTGGTGGCAGTAGGTTTTTACATTCTGCTAGAGAGTAACGAAGCGTTTTATAATAGAATTTTTGACATTAGAAACGGTAAGCAAACAGCAGCTGGATCTGGTAGGCTTCTCTTTTGGATGGCTTCTGTAGAGCTTTGGTATAACGGTAATATTTTTGAAATGATCTTTGGTCATGGTTTCTTTGACCTTATTATGCATATGTACCAAGAAACGGGTCTTCCCGTATATGCCCATAACGAGTTCTTTACCCAATTGGGTCAAAACGGACTTTTAGGAATCATATTTTTTATTGGCTACTTGATTTCTTTGTTCAAGCATATTCTTAAAAGAAAAACATTGCCTTCATACCGATTGGCAATGGCTATATTTTTTCTATATGCTTCTTTAATGATGACACAAGGTGGTATGTGGTTTGAACTGGATATATTTATGGTTTTGGTATTCGTTAAGCTAGAGTTTGAAAATGTACTAAGAAAAAGAATGTTTAGAAATGCTTAAAAATATTACGGTTACCGTACCCAAATTATCCTTACCAGGAGGTGTTAGTGCATTTTGGAACGCTTTACTGCCAGAGTTCAAAACGTATGAACAGGTTAATTTCAAGCCGTTGGAAATTGGAGGGCATGGTAAAAATGTATTTGGTCCTTTGTTGGATAATTGGCATTTGAAAAAAGCGACCGATAAGTCTACGGATCTAATTATCCTAAATCCTTCATTAGGTAGTCGCAGTTTTTTTAGGGATGCATTTTTTGCTAAATATCTTATTAGAAAAAATATACCTTTTGTACTCTTTTTTCATGGCTGGAATTTAGATTTTGAACAAAAAATCGATAAAAAATATGTTCCGTTTTTTCAAAAAAGTTTAGGTAAGGCAAAGAAAATTTTTGTCTTATCTGATGACTTTAAAAGTAAATTGTTAGCCTGGGGTTATAAAGGGGAAGTAGTGGTGTCTACTACCATGGTGAACAGAAGTCTGTTTGTCAATAGCCCTGTGTTAAACCAAAAAAGTGAAAACGGTGCTAACTTCAAAATACTTTTTCTCTCTAGGCTTATTAAGGAGAAAGGAATTTATGAGACCATTGGTGCATTTAAAAAATTACAGGAAAAATATCAACATCTTCAATTAATTATTGCCGGTAGTGGCAATGAGATGGATACTATTCGTGGTCTTGTAGCCGGTAATGATAACATAGTGCTAACAGGACATATAGAGGGTGCTGAGAAAATTAAATGCTACAATAATTGTGACGTATACTGCTTGCCAAGTTATAGTGAAGGTCTTCCAACATCGGTTTTGGAAGCAATGGCTTTTGGTAAGCCGGTAATCACTACAGCTGTAGGTGGATTAAAAGGTTTTTTTAAAGATGGCACCATGGGCTATTTTGTGCGTGCTAAGGATGCTGAGGACTTACAGGAAAAACTTGAATTATTATTGGTTGCACCCAACCTAAGAAAAGAAATGGGTGACTTCAATTTTAATTTTGCCCATGAACACCTTTTAAGCAATAAGGTGGCCCAAAAAATACTAGGGGAGCTAGAAGCTTTTCTATAGCCCATTCACTTTTTTAGCATTCTTATTTATCTCTAACGTGTTCTTTGTAAACTCATTAGTATACAGCTATAAAGTTTTGTTTACGATGATGGCTTTCATCGTATTTTATGTAATGTTAATAGAATTCAATTTTATTTAACCTCCTTATTTTATGGGGGTTTCTGCTCCTTATTATGTAAGTCTTCGAATCTTAATGTAGTTAATCGGCTTTCTTTAGAGCCTAGCTAAGGTCGTCATAATTTAGCGAGAAGATGACTACTTAGGTATCAAAATATATCAAAACCTAGGTATGGTTATAACGAAGTATATGACAGAGATTATACATTCATTTTTAAACCTAAAGCAGTATTGTGAATCTGAGCAATACAAAGGATGGGATCCTTATGACGGACTAAATTCCAAAATATTCAATGCATTGCCATTGAAAAAATGGAATGTTGCGAGATTGGTGTGGATCCAGGGATTTAAAAGGTCACCTATCAACTTTAGGAAATTATTGTTGGTGCCCAAACAATATAACTCTAAAGGTTTAGCCTTGTTCTTGTCCGGTTACTGCAACCTGTACCATGTGGCCAAGCAAGGCGATACAACATTTGGTGATGAGAAAGCAATTAAACAAGCTATTGTTTCCCTGGCGAATTTATTGCTACAGCGTAGTGATAAAAACCAGAGTGGTGCCTGTTGGGGGTATAATTTTGATTGGCAGGCCAGATTAATTTTTCTTTTTCCAAAAGAAACGCCAACCATTGTTGCTACTTCGTTTTGTGTAGATGCACTATTGAAGGCATATGAAATTACCAATGATAATAGGTATTTGGATTGTGCTAAATCTGCGGCCAATTTTGTAATTAATGATTTGAACAGGACACCCATTGAAAAAGGTTTTTTGTTCTCTTATTCTCCGTTAAAAGGTAACGACACGGTCATCAACGCAAGTTTACTTGGTGCTAAGATATTAAGTCAGGTATATGCCTATACCAAAGAAGACCAACTCAAGGAACTTGCTAGAACTACTATTGATGCTTGTTGTGCGCTACAGTCTAAAGATGGATCATGGGTATATGGGCTTATGGAGGTTCAAAGTTGGATCGATAGTTTTCATACCGGATACAATTTAGATGCTATACAGACCTATCAAGATATAACGGGAGATGAATCTTTTTCCCATCATTTAGAACTTGGTCTAGAGTACTATTTACAGGCTTTTTTTATGCCAGATGGCACCCCAAAATACTATCATAACGCTACATATCCTATAGATATTCACTGTCCAGGGCAGTTATTTGTCACTTTGGCCAAAACAAAGACTTTTTCCCAAAATAAGGATTTGGCCCAAAAGGTTATGCAATGGACCATTGAGCATATGCAAGATGATAAAGGGTATTTCTATTATCAATTAAAAAAAGGAGTCAGTTCCAAGATTTCCTATATGCGTTGGAGTAATGCTTTTATGTTCAATGCAATGTCCAACTATTTAAAAGAGGTAAGCTAAATGAAATCTGAAAGAGTAAGCGGTGTACAAATTTATATACCAGAGTCAAGGGCTAAATTAATGGAGTTTGCATTTGCTAACAAGAAAATACTTGTGGCGGTAAATGGAGAAAAAATTCAGCATGCAAATGAACAGACCAGAGCTATTATTAACAGAAATGTAGGGTATTCTGATGGTATAGGCGCGGTTTGGGCATTGCATAAAAAAGGACACCAAGAGGCTATTAAAATACCCGGTTGTGAACTTTGGTTAGATATTATAAATGCCTACCAGTCAGAAAAATCATTTTATCTGGTAGGGGGCAAGGAAGAAGTTATCCAGAAAGCTGTAAATCAGTTACGAGATGAATTTCCTGCTATCAATATCGTTGGGTTTAGAAATGGATATTTAACGGCTCAGGATGATGAGGCAAATTTGATCCAAGATATAAGTGTCAAGAAACCAGATGTTGTTTTTGTGGCTATGGGGTCCCCAAAACAAGAACTGTTAATGGAAAGAATGTATGAACGCCATGCGGCGGTTTACCAAGGATTAGGTGGAAGTTTTGACCTTTATATAGGAAATACCCATAGAGCGCCAAAATGGTGGTTAGATAATAATTTGGAAGGTATTTATAGAACCTTAATGGAGCCACGTAAGAGAATAATGAGAGACATAAAATTACTTCCTTATTTCTATAACCTGGTATTGAACAAACTGTGAAAATAATTTGCTTAAAAAAATAATAACCCAAATCTTAAGTAAAACCTAACTGTAAATTGAAAAAAATGTTATCGACTGTAGAATGTGTCAATGATGATGAATGGAATAGTTTTCTTGAAAAGGAAAAGGAGCATCAAATGGTTACCATTGCACATAACCCCTGTTTAGGTAAAATTTTATCCAACACATTTGGGTATTCCTATACAAATTATGTAATAAAAGATGGTGAACATACCGTTGGGGTAATGCCAATAGTTCTTGTAGGTAAAAAGATGGTTTCCATGCCGCATTTTTCTTATGGCGGACCAGTAGTACAGCCAGCTTATGCCGATACTATTGATATATCTACACTATTGAACGCTCCTGGTTTTGAACTACGAAGCTTTGATAAACTATCTGAACATTATATCGATAAAAAAATTAGCTGCATCCTAAAATTAGAGGAAACGGAAGATGAAATGTTCATGACTATTAAAGCAAAATTAAGACAGAAAATAAGGAAGACCCTTAAAATGAATCTAGGGGTTAAATCTGGAGGTGTTGAATTGCTACATGATTTTTACACTATTTTTTCTAGACGCATGCTGCAGTTCGGCTCTCCTCCGTTAGGAAAACAATTTTTTAGAAACTTGTTAGATGAGTATACGTATGGCGATGTGCAAATAACCGTTATCTATGACGGGGATAAGGCTATTTCTGCAGGGTTTTCTCTTTCTTATTTAGGATTTAATGAACTTTGCTGGTCCGGAACAGATGAGGCATATAACAAACAAAACGTAAATGCACTTATGTTTTGGGAAATGATTAAAACTTCTATTGCCAAAAAGCATCAATATTTTTCTTTTGGGAGGTCTACAATAGATAGTACCCAGCATACATACAAAAGACTTTGGAATCCTATAGAGCTTCCTATCTTCTATAATTTATCGGAACCTCCAAAAACATCCTTGAGAGATTTTGAGTTCTTGACAAAAATCTGGAAACACCAGCCTTTACGCACATCACAGATATTGGGACATTATGTCTCTAAATATGTGTACTAAAAATCAAAGTAAATAATGAAAATTTTAACTTTTGACATAGAGGAGTGGTTCCATATTTTAAATAATCCTTCAACCAAATCAGAAAAGGAGTGGGTAAACTATGAATCTCGTATCCATAAGAATATGGAAACCATTTTTGAGATTTTGGACGTTAGTAAGGTTTCTGCATCGTTCTTTGTTGTAGGGTGGATTGCAGAGAAATATCCAGAAGTTGTAAGGATGATTTCAGATAGGGGGTATGAAATAGGTAGTCATACCCATATGCATCAATTGGCATATGAACAAGACCGACCAACTTTTTATAATGATGTTGAAAGGTCTATCAAGACTATTGAGGATTGTATAGGTAAAAAGGTAGAGCTGTTCCGTGCTCCGGGATTTTCCATATCAGAAGAAAATATTTGGGCCTTTGAGGTATTACATGAATTGGGGATTACCACAGATTCTTCCGTATTTCCTATAGAACATGCACATGGGGGTCTTAAATGTTTCCCCAGCGCCAAACCTTCCCTATTAAAATACAACGGAATAACGCTAAAAGAATTTCCGATCAATATACAGTCTATTGTTGGTAAATCCATGGTTTTTTCAGGAGGCGGTTATTTTAGGCTGCTACCGTACAATTTTATTAAGAACGCAACGGTAAAATCAGATTATATAATGGGTTATTTTCATCCAAGGGACTTTGATTATAAGCAACCGTTAATTAAAGAATTGTCGTCGTTAAGACGTTTCAAATCTTATGTAGGATTAAAATCCTGTAAGCCTAAACTTGAAAAATGGCTGAACGATTTTGAATTTACGGATATTGCCACGGCTAATGAACAAATAGATTGGGACCAAAAAAAAGTTGCTGTTTTAGACTAAAAAATTATGAGAAAAATTACACTTATTGCAGGTGCAAGACCAAATTTTATGAAGATTGCACCCATTATTCATGCTATTCAAAAAGCTCAGGAAAACGGTAAGGATATTGCCTATAGGTTAATACATACCGGCCAGCATTATGATAAAAAGATGTCCGGAGATTTTTTTGAACAATTAAATATTCCCGACCCAGATGCAAATCTAGGTGCTGGTGGTGGATCCCAATCAGAACAGACTGCCAGTATTATGCTTGGTTTTGAAAAAGAACTGATGGCTAATCCGGCTGATCTTGTTATTGTTGTTGGTGACGTTACCTCTACCATGGCCTGTGCCATCGTAGCTCAAAAACTTCATGTAAAGGTTGCTCATGTTGAAGGGGGTATACGCTCTTATGATTGGACCATGCCAGAGGAAATAAATAGATTGGTAACGGATGCTATTACCAATTATTTCTTTACCACTTCTGAAATAGCAAATGAAAATTTACGTAACAGTGGGGTCAAGGAGGAACAAATATTCTATGTGGGCAATACCATGATAGATACATTGCTTAAACAAAGGTCTAGGTTTGCCAAACCTGATATTTGGGACGAATTGGGTCTTAAGGAAAAAGAGTATATGGTCATGACTTTGCATAGACCTGCAAATGTGGACCAAGAAGCACAGATAAAATCACTTATGGATGAGATTATTGCACACTCCCAAGATGTGCCATTGGTTTTTCCAGTGCACCCGCGTACGGCCAAGATTTTAAAAAACTTGAATATTTCTCACTCAAGATTGCACATGGTTGAACCTTTGGGCTATTTGGAATTTAATTATTTGGTTGAAAGAAGTAAGGCCGTAATTACAGATTCAGGAGGTATTACAGAAGAGACTACCGTTATGGGTATTCCATGTATGACACTTCGTGATAATACGGAAAGACCGGAAACCATTACCCAAGGAACTAATGAACTTTTAGGAACTGATCCAAAGGCAATTGCACCTGCCATGGATAAACTTTTTAAAGGGGATTGGAAAACAGGGAGTATACCAAATTTGTGGGACGGTAAAACCGCTGAGCGTATCGTCGATATAATACTGGATTTCAAAGAATTATAATTTTTTAGCTCGTAGCCATTTGTAATATTGTATTGCTTTTTAGGTGAAATAGTAAAGAAAAAATACTAAACCATACTAAAAACTAGTTTGCTTGTATACGGGTTAGCTTTTGTTGAATATTATTGACATTAATTATGAACGAAAAAACATACGTCCTGGATTTTGAAGAGGACAAGGAATCATATGACATAAAAGAGGCTATTGCTAAATATGTTCGTTTTTGGCCTTGGTTCTTAGGTATGGTACTCTTATTTTGTGCCATTGCTTTTGCCTATATGAAATATGCCCCTGTAATCTATAAGACAGAGGCAAAGATCAAAATATTGGAAGATGCTATGAAAACTAGCGTCGTAAAGGACGTTATTTCAATTGCAAGCGCAAATCCCAATAACAGATTGTTGGATATTCAGAATCAGATTAAAGTTATCCAATCGTATCGCTTATTGCATAATGTGGTAGATGAACTTCATTTGGATATTGAATACCAAAAATTAAATAATCTACTATATACCCAAATATGGGAACCGCCATTTACAGTTAGAAAAAATATTTCTGAGGATAAAATTATTGAGCCTTTAAAATATGAGGTAAAACTAACCGAAACCGGTTTTGATATCTTAGATGAAGAGGGTACCCAATATAATGTACCTTATGTTGAGGCGAATACATCTGTGTATTATTTGCCTTTCCAAATAGAACTGGCAGAGAGTATTACCAATGTAAAGAATTACAAAGGAGATACTTTTAAAGTGATTATTGATTCTAAGCGTAAAACTACCCTTAAACTGGCCAAGAAGCTGACCATTACAACAGAAGCTAATAGTGAAGTTCTTAACCTAACGTTGTTGGGCGAAAGTAAACAGCGGTCAGAGCAGGTGTTGAACTCTATAATCAATAACTTCAACCAAGACGGAATTCTGGATAGGCAGTTGGTGTCAAGAAGAACTTTAGAGGTAATTGAAAAACGATTTGTTTACCTTTCTCAGGAACTGGACTCAATTGAAGCGGGCAAGCAAAACTTAAAACAGAAGCAAAATATTTCCTTTATTCAGTCAGATGCTGGAGCAAACCTTCAAAGAAAGACAGAAGCTGAGAGTGAGGCACTTAAATTGGAAACACAGGTTTCTCTATCCAATTTATTGAAAAAAACTGTTGCCAATGAAGCGGAATATAATTTATTGCCTGCGGATATCGGTCTTGCCAATAGTGGGTTGAACGCAATGGTCACCAACTATAATAATATGGCCAGGGAACGTCAAAAATTGATTACATCGGTTGGGTCAAACCACCCTACCTTGGTTAAATTATCCAAGCAGCTAGAGCTAAGTAAATTGAATATTTTAAGTAGTGTAAATAATTATGAAGCCCAACTGGCACTGTCACTACGTAAAACAAATCAAGAAAAAAACTCAGCTGGTTATCGCTTTTCTAGATTACCGGAAACAGAGAGAATGTTGAGGTCTATTGAAAGACAACAAAGTATTAAGGAAAACCTATATTTACTCTTACTGCAAAAACGTGAAGAAGCTACAATTGACTATGCTTCTACTGCGCCTACCATTAAGGTAATAGAATATGGTTTAACCAATATGGATCCTTTATGGCCTAAACCTACCGTGGTATTCCCGGTTAGTATCTTGTTAGGGCTGTTATTGCCGTTCTTGGTATTCTACATTCGTTTTTCTACCGATAACAATATTCATGACCGTTCAGAAATTGAACAGTTGAATCCTGAAATCCCGGTAGTTGCCGAGATTCCATTTTTCGAAAAGGACAAAAAGTTCATAGATGTCAATGATCGTTCCGTTCTTGCAGAATCTTTTAGGATTCTTGGGGCCAATGTTACCCACTTATTATCACCGGAAGAAAATGATGAAACGGGCAAGGTTATCTTTGTAACTTCTGCCATTAAGGGTGAGGGTAAAACCTTATTGGCACTTAACTTGTCATTGGCCTACGCCAGTATAGGAAAACGTGTTTTATTGGTGGGGGGCGATTTAAGAAACCCTACCCTGCATACCTATTTGGGGCTTGATAAAAATAGTCAAGGTTTTGCAGACTACCTTGCAGGTAAAATTAATGAGTATGACCCTCATACGTTCGAAGGTTTTAAGGCCAACCCTGACCATAAAATTTTCTTGAGCGGTGCGGTTCCTTCCAATGTACCGGTACTTTTGTCGGGCAAAAATTTTGAACAATTTTTGGAAGAAGCAAAAAAAGAGTATGACTATGTTATTATGGATACAGCGCCTACCATGCTGGTTACAGATACCTTGTTGATTGCCAAACATGCTGATATTACTTTATTTGCAGTGCGTGCCGGGGTAACCGATAAGAATGTAATGAAGTTCTCTAAAGAGCTTAATAAGAGCAAGAAAGTTAAAAATATGGTCTATGTAATGAATGCCGTAGGACAGGTACATGCCGGTAAATTAAATTACGGGTATGGATATGGGTATGAGATGGATCAGCCAGAAAAATCTAAAAAATGGTTTAAGAAAGCGTAATCTTAAAATTGTAGTACTTTACAAGCTATTCATCTTATAATCTATGCAATGAAAATAGGCATTCTTGTCAAAAACCTTACCCAACTGAGCAATTGGCAGTACAGGATTATAGAAGGTATTTGCAAAGATTCAGAGATGGAAGCTGAAATACTATTGGAGGAGGGTGCTTTCAGGGATTGGAGATGGACCAATACCGGTAATGATATTGCAATTTGTCCAAAGATTTCGGGACTCTCCGGGGTATTGTTAAAAATGCAATATGCTATAGAAACACGTTGGTTGTTCAAACCTCCGCAAGTAGCACATACGTACAAATCTTCTGATTTTTTTAAGGAAATAAAAGTTGTTAAACTTGGAAAAGAAAATCTTGAACCCAAAGATCTTTTGTTGAATTTAGATAGGGTTTCCGTTACGGATGCATTACTTAATATGTCCAAAAACGGAGTTTGGGAAATGTTGTTTAAGGATAAAGTGTTGGAACAGGACGGACCGGTTGGTTTTTGGGAAATTATAAAGAAGAAACCGGTCGTTACGGCTACCTTGATTAATTTCAAAACCAACCTTAAGGCTTACGCTGTTGTTGGCAAGGCACATTTTAATAGGCATTGGTCAATGTCAGAAACTGCCACCATAGTATCTGAAGGTAGTGTTTCCTTATTATTCAAAAATCTTGATAGCTTAAAGAAGGGCACGCTTCAATTTACAGATAATACTATGCCGGTAAAAAATAGTGTACATACCCCTACCTTTTTTTCTACCCTAAAGTATGTAGGTGAATTTTATGGTGGGTTTGGTAACAAACTGTATGAGAAAACCATGGCAAAGCTTACGAAACGGCGCTATGAGTGCTGGACCGTCTTCACTGGCAACGATGGTTTCTTTCAAAATATAACCTCCTCTGCATTTGCTTTACCTATGCCTAAAGATGAGTTTTGGGCCGATCCCTTTCTTTTTCATTATAAAGGAACAGACTATCTTTTTTTTGAAAACTACTCCTATGTCACCAAAAGAGGTAAGATAAGTTGTGGAATTCTAAATAAGGGTCAATTGACCAATGTGGTAGATGTTCTAGATACAGGATATCATTTGTCTTTTCCGTTTATTTTTGAAGAGGGTGGAGATATATTCTTAATGCCGGAGGGAAGTGAGAATAGGACATTGGAAATATATAGGGCCATAGATTTTCCATTACAGTGGGAAAATTATACTACAGCATTTAAGGGGGAGGCCGTAGGCGATGCTTTTTTTCATACCGATAAGGACCGGCAACAATGGTTATTCCTCAATAAACAGGCCGCGCCAACCTCACCCATGAATAGTGAATTGTTTATATATCAGGTAGATTCCGTTAAGCTCAATACACTAATTCCCCACAAACAAAACCCTGTGCTTATTGATGCCAGCGTGGCTAGAAATGGTGGTGCTATCTTTATGCATGATGGGGAGTATTATAGACCATCGCAACGCAACACAGATGGGGTATATGGTAGAGCGTTGAATATTAACAAAATTGAAAAACTAACACTGGAGGAATATAAAGAAACAACGGTGCAGGTTATAGAACCGGATTTTGAGAAAAATTTAATGGGACTTCACCACTTGCACCACTGTAATGGTACATTCGTTTTTGATGCAGCTTATCGCTATAAATAAAAGCGTGTATACCTAGAGGTTAGTTGATGTTTACTGTTTTACTCTGGTACACCGTCCCAAATTTCTACATCGTCTACCCATTGGTACATGGGGTAGTTGCTTCCATATACTTGGGTCAACATAATAAAGTCTAAATTATCGTTATTATGTGTGGTAACACCATGATGTTCACCAATAAGTTGACCGTTTACCTTCATAGAAGCATAGCCGTCTTGCTCGTTGCTCCATTTTATATGGTATTCCACTTTAAACCACTCGCCTAAAATTAACGGTATTTCGGTATTTCTAACCTGCCAAATGGGGTTTTGCGGACTCGTATCGCCCTGTAACATCCAATAAGAATTGCCCCTTATATCAGTAGCCATAAAGGCAATCATCCTAAAACCATTGGAATAGCTGGCGTAGTTTTCTGTCTTGTATTCCCAAATGGCACGCCACTTATCAATACCTTGTACAGAACTTGCATCGGTCTTCATCCAATAACTGATATATAATTCATCTGGATTTTCCTTTATGTCGTTTATTTGATAGGGCGCCTGCGTTACTTGAACATCATAGTTTACACGTTGAAATAACGTTGTGGTTTCATTTCCATGAGGGCCTGTGACCACTTCCAGGGCATTGTCAATGGCAGCACCGTTATCATCGTTAATATTGTGAATTCCACTGGGTTCACTGGCATTGGCGGACCCTAAAATAGTAGGTGGCCAATAGTAACCGGTTTCGGTGTCTTTTCCTATGATATATTGATAGTCATATTGTCTTTCGGTTAGGGTAACGCCCTCAAAGCCAGATTTAAAGAGTAGGTCTGCTTCCGTTGGTGGGGTATTGGGTTCGGTTGGGCCATCCTGGTCAACATCGCTATCAACATCAACCTCTACATCGGTATCTGTGTCGGTCGCTACAGGGGTGCTTGGCCCAATATCGTCCTTGCCGCATGCAACAACTAGTAATAGAGTGGCTAGGATTAAAAGGGGTATATAGGTTAATTGTTGTAATAATTTCATTGGGGTAATGCTTAATTGCTTCTATATCATATACGTAGCATTTTTATAAAAAGTTTGTGCGTATTGTTTTAATCTTTTTTTACTATTTTCAACCTGTGTTATTCCATAGGTAAACCGTCCCAGATTTCAATATCGTCTACCCATTGGTACATGGGATAATTGTTGCCATATACCTGGGTAACCATAATAAAATCCAAAGGGTCAGATTTTGAAGTCGTTGGGCCGTGATGTTCGCCTATTAACTGTCCATTGATCTTCATGGAAGCATAGCCATCCTTTTGATCGCTCCATTTTAAATAATATTCGGCCTTGAACCATTCTCCGGTAATTAGTGGAATATCATAATTTTCTATGCGCCATACCGGTTGGCGTGGCCCTATATCTCCTTGAAACTGCCAATAGGGTGTTCCTCTAATATCGGTAGCCATAAAGGCGATCATTCTAAAACCGTCTTTGTAAGATGCATAATTTTTAGTTTTATATTCCCAGATGGCTCGCCAAATATCCTTTCCTTTTAAGGAAACGTCATCCGTTTTCATCCAATAACAGATATAGAGTTCCTTAGGATTTTCTTTTATATTATTGATTTGGTATGGGGTCTGTGTTACTTGTACATCATAGTTCACCCGTTGAAATAGTGTAGTGGTTTCAACACCGTGGGGTCCTTTCACCTTTTCCAAGTAATTGTCTATTGCAGGTCCGCCACCGTCATTGACCGTGTGTATACCACTAGGTTCTTTGTCTTTTTCAGAGGAACCTAAAATTGTAGGGGGCCAAGAAAAACCGGTCTCGGTATCGGTGCCGGTAATATATTGGTAGTCGTATTTGTTCTCGGAAAGTTGAACACCTTCAAAACCGGAACTGAAAAGCAGTTTGGCCGTTGTTTTATCTTTTACACGTGTAGGTGACGTAGTATCCGGTACGGATTGTAGCTCTTTTTCCCTTAGCGAAGTGCTAGGATAAGTTATTTTTTTTTTACCGTTTCATCCATAAGGTCGTTTACCACATGAATGCCAAAAGAAGCATTTTCTACAGCGCCATGAATTAGGTCGTTACTGGTAGCATTACGTACAACATACTCAGAAACAAGGTCATAGTCTTTGCCGCAAGAGGTTAAACACAAAAAGGAAGTGAAGACGGTTAGGGGGACGAAAAAGGTTTTGGAAAAAAAAGATTTCATGTAACGGTATAAAATTATTTCGTTGGTGTTTTAACGCATTCCGAAAATATTTAAACTATATCCATTAACGATGAAAAGTTCAATTTATTCGATGAAATGCATAATAAAAGTTATTAACACTAATTGTTAATAAACAATACGAGTTTTGAGTGGGCGTATTTATTTATGTTTTATAGGCTTTTAAATTCATAATAAACCAAGCCCTTCATTTTCCCTGCAGTTCCATTTCCCCCGAATATGAATTGCATTGTCCATGAAGGGCTTGGTCTAAAATTTACTTAGTAATTGGGTAAGGTTGTGGTTCGTTGTGCTGTTGTGCCGTTGGTGCAAGCGTATAATGACCAATAGTTCAGACTCCGTTAATTCAAAGGCATTCTTGATCGATTTTATCTTTCGTTCCCCCAACTTGGCCAAAAACTGTAATTCCTCCTTTTGTGTGTTCATGTTCACATTTTAATGAACCGCCCTTTTGTGGGAAGGGCGGATTGCATTTAACTAACAACTAACTAACTCAATAAATTTTCATACAATCAAAACTATATGGAGGTATCGTTTAGAACAATACCCAGTTATGGGTATATTTAAAGTGAAATGGAGCAATGAAAGATGATTGTATAGTAGTTGTACAATATACCTTGTACTAGGTATGGTGTGCCTATTTAAAAATTTTCAAATTTGAACTAGTAACCATAAAAACCACACTAATGAAAACGATTACAAAAGTTGCCCTTAAAAATTTCTTTATTTTATTATTTGTCTTGCCGTTGGTGGCGCAGGCACAAACGGACACCATGGGCGACGGACTCATGGTAGTACGAAAAATAGATGGTAACCCTATGCAAGAGTACAGCTCCACCCTAGATTTAAACGATAACCGTAAGCAGCTGATCATGGCAGGCCAAAACTACCAAACCAATTATGGTATTTATGCTTCCATAGAAATTGGGGATTCTTCTTTAGGATCGGAGTACAAAACATTTAAAAATGTTGAGTTTGAAATTGTAAACTATAAGCCTACCTATTTTATAGGTATAGATTCTATTGTGGTAGCACCTAATAAAATGAAAGATGGACTAACTTTTTTAATCTATACCAAGGCAATGTCAGATAAGGTATCGTATTCCCTTAATAAAGACCAGTTAAAAAATCTGCATTTTGAAAAAGGTGGATACATACATTCTAAGCGAATTTTAAACCCTATGTTCCCAAAACTGGATGATGCCGGTAAACCTATTGTAATGAGTGATGGCCAATTAGATGCCTTACCTGACAATGGAAAAGCTTTTGATTTTGAATTCTTTTATAAAGATGGAAGGCATATTGTTCGTAAGGAAGATTATGATAAAGAAGTAGTAAGTACGCAAATGTATAAGAATGAAATAGCATCCACCTTGCCTGGTAAAAGGTGTGTGCAAAGTTTTAATAAGGTAGTATTTTAATGACTAAAATTTTATTCTGTTTTATTTTTCTAATCGGTTGTAACTTATGGTCTAAAACACCAGAGTTGGAGGCATTCTTTGTTGCCGCAAAAAATAAAGATTTTGAAACAGCACGTACCGTTTCTACCAAAATGGAAAATGCTGTACTGGAAAGGCATTTAAATATTCTTACGGAATTAATGGCAACAAAATCGGTAACCACGGATTTTGTAACTGGTATTGAACAGGCCGATAATGAAGCGGTCAGTTTTATAAAATACTTAATTGCAGGGTATCAAAACAATTATGCGGAAAAACAGAATAATTTAGAAGCGTATAAAAATTTTCTAAATGCATTGAAATTAGCCGAAAAAACTGAGAAGCGTTATTTTATAAAAGCAGCACTATTTGGAATGTTGGATTTATTCGCCGGTGAAATTTTTATTGGCAGTAAACAGTATCAGCCTTATTTAGAACGGTTAACGGAACTTAAGGAAGATAAAGTAGATGATGTGTTACTGTTGTTTTATAGGTTGATATTCTTATCAAAAACAGAAGAAGATTTAAGTGCTTTGGATGCGCAATATTATACCTACTATCAAAAATTGGATTCTATCTTCAGTGGGTTTGCAAACCATTTTTTCTATACGGATTTTTATTATGAAAAAGGCATTTACTATAAATTGGAAGCAGAATATGACAAGGCAGAGGACTTTTTTTTAAAGTCGGATAGTATGGCCTTTCAGCACAATTTACTCAATGATTATAAATTCAAGAATGCTTGGCAATTATCCTCGGTAAATTTTCAAAATCAAAAATTAAAAAAGGCTAAGAGATATCTAGCATTGGCAAAAAGGTATTCCAAAAAATTAAGGGAAGATTTTTACAACGACCGTCTAGCATCACTCATTTTCCAAAAAGAAGGCAACTATGACTCTGCCTATCATTACCTACGAAAATCGGTAGATATTGAGTATGAGCTGGGCTATAAGAACAATACCTTGGAGTCTTCCATTTTAACCGTACAAAACCAGACCGATAAATTAAAACTGGATAAGCTGGAACTGGAATCTTCCAATGCCAAGATTAGAAACTGGACCATACTTTTGGGCATGTTGCTGGTGTTAGGTGCGGTCATTGGCGTATTGGTCAATAAGAATGCCATACGAAAACAATTATTGGCAGAGCAAGAACGGACCATGGAACGTCAAAAAATGTCCAACATCCTAAAGGAACAAGAGCTTGCTACCATAGATGCCATGATAGAAGGTCAAGAAAAAGAGCGTCAACGGGTAGCCAATGAACTTCATGATGATTTGGGAAGCTTAATGGCGGCGGTAAAATTGCAGTTTAATTCTTTGGAGGCATCGGACAAAAAAGGCAACCAAGAGACTTTTGCCAAAACAGAAAATTTAATAGATGAGGCCTATGGTAAAATACGGGCCATTGCCCATGCCAAAAATTCGGGTTTAATAGCCAAACAGGGTTTATTACAGGCCGTAAATCTAATGGCAGAAAAAGTATCCGTGGCCAGTGGTATCAGTATAATGGTACATGACCACGGTTTGGATACCCGTCTGGAAAACAGTATGGAGCTCACGTTGTTCCGTATCATTCAAGAATTGATGACTAATGTTATAAAACATGCAGAGGCTACGGAAATGAATATACATATTACCAACCATGGCGATACGTTAAATATTTTGGCAGAGGATAACGGAAAAGGAATGCCGTTGGATAAAACGGCTAACTATGGTAATGGTATGGGGTTAAAAAGTATAGACAAGCGCATAAACCACTTACATGGTGCTATGAATATAGAATCGGAAACAGGAAAAGGAACCGTAATCATTTTAGATATACCCATATGATCAGATTGGCCATTGCAGAAGACCACCAAGCTCTTATTGACGGCTTGGAACTTTTACTTAAGTATGAAGAGGGCATTAGTATTGTTGGCTCCGTTAATGACGGTGCAGCCTTGTTAAATTTGGTGCGCTTAAAACAGCCTAATGTGGTCATTACGGATATACGTATGCCCAAAATGGATGGTATACAGGCTACGACCATTATAAAAAAGGAATTTCCGCACACCAAGGTTTTGGCTTTTACCATGTTTGACCAAGATGATGCGGTTGCACAAATGATAGCAGCTGGTGCCAACGGTTATATTTTAAAGAATACGGCGTTAAAGCAGGTGTTAAAAGCTATTATTACCGTGGCCAGTGGGGAGCACTACTATGACCCTAATATTAATGTGGTAGATCAAAATTCTTCATCAAAAAGAACCGGTAAAGGTGTTTTAACGACCAGACAAAAAGAAATTCTTAAACTTATAGGCCAGGGAAAAACATCCCGTGAAATTAGTGAGGAACTTTTTATAGGAATTCACACCGTAGATACCCATAGAAAAAATATGGCGCGTATATTGGGCTTAAAAGGTAAAGGGGAGTTGTTGCGGTATGCCGTTGAAAAAAAATATAAATTTTAAGGAATGAAAAACGTTTTTGTTTTAAGGTTAGCTATTGGTATCGCCTTATTTACTTCATTGGTGACCCATGCACAAGAGGATTATTACACGATACAGGGTACTAATGTTACTAAACAAAAATTTGAAAATATTACCCATACCTTGAATTTTGTTCGCGAAGATCTAAAAAACGAAAACGCTCTCTCATTTGGTTTTGCACAATTGGCAGCCAATTTAATTCCTTTATTGGTAGATGGGGCCAGCAAACTGTTTTACAATCCAGATAACTTTAACAAAGAATATTTTGGGGATTATTCGTTCTTTGACCCTAGCGGACGTTTTAATGCCTTGGATCCGAACAGTATGCTGGTGTTTGAACAAAAAGGTACGGATGCATCCGGTAAGGAAACCTTACTTACACGGTTTCAATTTCAATTGGGTGCCGTACAGAATGTAGAAGGATATCATTATATAGGTTTAAAAGCCTATGAACTGAACTATTCTTGGGCAAAATTAAGTTCGCATAAAAACAGAATGAATTATGTGATGGAAATTGGTTTTTTTTATTTTGATGGACAGGACAGGCCGCAGGAATTTTATCTGAATCCCATAGTGCTAAATGATGCCGCTATTCCTAGTAATGCTATTATTGATACGGTAAACTATCAAGTAATTCCTAAAATGAAGGTGCTTAAGAACATACGGATACATATTAGGGAAATCAATGGTAAAAAAGAAAATTGGGACAAGTACTTGGAGCTCTACAAAAGTAACCAGGGAAACCTTTCTAATTTTTTAACAAAGGCGCTACCAAGATAAGCTCCAGGTCACTAAAAAATCATTCTCCACACTTTGTCGGCAAAAAATTATTCTTAATAAAAGGAACTTAAAGTTTCCTTGACATTCGCTTAAACTACAAACTAATAAATGAACGCATATTTGCAGTGAGTTTGAATTAGTTTGAGTAAGTTGAATAACCGATGCATTGTTCTTATTGTGTCGGTTATTTTTTTTGAATGTTCAACTCGTACAGGAAAAAATACTAGTGCCGGTAAATTAAAAAAGGGGTGTTATAGATTTACCTTTATTTCGTTCGTTTTTAATATTTGAACACGTAAAAGGTTTTGAAAGATTTGTACGATTCTTGGTTGGTGTTCTTCAGGGATACGACTTCCAATAATCCAATTTTTTTGGATTTTTTTGGTGCTTTCCTGATGAAACTCCGTCATTAAGCATTCTAAAGCTTCCTGTCGTGTTTCATCGTTCATTTTACTGAACATTAATTTAATATTTTCGGTCATGGTCGGTATTGGTCGTTGTCAAATGTAAATAAAAAAGACATTAGCTTGATGAATTTTTAACATTAGATATCAACTAAATCCGTTCTTGATAAATTTTTTATAGGGGTTTTATACTAAAATTGAAGAGGTAGTAGAATGGACGTTAATGGAGTGTAATTTTTACATTTTTAATTGGTCTTTTTGTATTTAACACTTAGGTTTACGGCCATGTATGCATCATCAGTGAACAGAAATTATAAGTTATGAGAATTAAAGTTTTACTTGCTATCGGTTTTATTTTTACGGGATGCTTTATTGCTATTGCCCAAAACCCTAAAGTACATTCTCATAACGACTATAAACAGCCACTTCCATTTTACGGTGCCTTTGCGGCAGGGGTTCATTCCCTGGAGGTAGATATCTTTTTGGTAGACAATACATTAATGGTTGCCCATGAAGTAAACGAGGTTACCCCATTGGCCACCTTGGAACGTTTGTATCTGCAACCCCTAGTGGAAATGGAGGAAAGGGGCCAGCTGGCAAATAGGACCTTACAGGTATTGATTGACATTAAGACCGATGCCGTCCCCACTTTAAATGCCTTGGTAGAAAGTTTACAAGAATATCCGGTTATTACGGACCATGAAAATATAACATTGGTCGTTTCGGGTAATAGGCCACCATTGGCAAAATATGTAGATTATCCTAAGTATATTTTCTTTGACTATCAAAATACGGCCCCGGTACAAGATGCCGGTATTTTGGATAAAATTGCTATGGTGAGCCTTAGTTTTCGGCAATTTTCAGAATGGAACGGTAAAGGGCGATTAACGGCGGAAGATTATAGCAAGGTAAGTGGTGTCATTGCCAAAGCACATGAATTGAACAAACCATTTCGGTTTTGGGCAACTCCAGATTCCAAGACCGCTTGGAAAGCATTTACCGATCTTGGCGTAGACCTTATTAATACAGATATGCCCTATGAATGTGTTTCCTATGTTTCTACCTTATCAAATAGGGTGGTGGAGAATACGGTTTTTTCTGAAGTGTATAGGCCAACCTATGCCACGGATGCTAGCAATACACCGCCAAAGAATGTTATTCTTTTAATTGGGGATGGCAACGGACTTACACAAATTTCTTCGGCTACCTTGGCCAATGGGGGCGCATTGACCTTAACCCAATTAAAAAGTATCGGTTTTCTAACGACTCAATCCGCAGATGATTTTACTACAGATTCCGCTGCGGCAGGTACGGCCATTGCTACCGGTCAAAGAACGAACAATAGGGCTATCGGCACAGATAAGGAAGGAAACCCTATACCTAACCTGACCGAGATTCTCTCAAAAAAAGGTTTTAGTACCGGTGTTATTTCTACGGATGGTATTACGGGTGCCACTCCTTCTTCATTTTATGCCCACCGTACCGATCGTGGTATGGAGGAAGGTATTGCACAAGACCTTTTGGAAAGTAAGCTGCAGATGTTCATTGCACATAAATCTTCTGACGTCCGTGCATTGGATAAGGCCGGGTTTCATATGGAGCAAGATTTAGACGCACTGGCAAATAGTTCCTATACTAAGGTTGGGGCTTGGCTAGACTATTCTGAGGATACCCCTTTACCGGTGCACGTAGAAAAATTGGCAACATCGACCAAAAATGGAATCGCTTTTCTTCAACAACAAAATGCCCCTTTTTTTTTAATGGCGGAAGGAGCAAAGATTGATAGCTATGGCCATGTAAATAATATTGAAGGGGTTATAGCGGAAAGTATCTCTTTTGATAAGGCAATTACGGAAGCCTTAAAGTTTGCCGATACCAATAAAAATACCTTGGTCATTATTACTGCCGATCATGAAACGGGCGGTTTAACCATTCCTCAAGGCAATATGGACAGGCATGAGGTGGAGGCGGATTTTACCACCCATGACCATACGGCCACTATGGTACCCATATTTGCTTATGGGCCAATGTCCCAAGAATTTCAGGGTGTTTACCCCAATAATGAGGTATTCCACAAAATCCTGAAAGTGCTTGTACAATAAATTACTTCATAAATAGTCCATTACCTAAAATTTCTTTTTAGTAGGGGTAATACTACCTTTTTTAGCGCTTATGTGTACATGGGCACTGCAATAAGTGTACACTTAACATTTTATTAATATTCACCCCTGTGGTATACATTTTCCTAAACTAAGGGTCATTTTAAGTTAATAGTATATAGCGGCACCCAAGCTATTTTTGCCGCTTGAAAGTATGTTTTCATTGGGAAAGCATGAATTCTAACTCTAAACAATTTTTCTTAAACCAAACTGTATGAAAAAATTAAAAATTTTAATCCATTTCTGGATATTGGGCTTTGCGACCATGGTGTGGGCGCAAGACAATATTACAGGGGTGGTCACTGATGAGTTCGGGCAGCCTTTGCCGGGTTCCACCGTTCAGGTTAAAGGTACCGCTACAGGTACTACCTCAGATTTTGATGGCAATTACTCCATAGGAGCCAGTGCCAATGATGTTCTCTTGTTTTCCTATTTGGGCTATTCTAACCAAGAGGTTGCTGTAGATGGCCGTAGTGTCATCAATGTTTCCTTAAAGGAAGATGCTACGCAATTAGATGACGTTGTCGTGGTGGGTTATGGTACCCAAAAACGATCGGACGTTACCGGGTCTATTTCATCCGTAAAGAGCGAAAATTTCAACAAAGGGGTCGTAGCCAATCCAGGGCAGTTACTGCAAGGTAAAATTGCAGGTGTCAATGTTACTTCAGTTAGTGGTGAGCCAGGGTCATCACAAAATATCATTATTCGTGGTATTGGTAGTTTTCGGTCCGGTACTTCGCCTTTGTTCGTAATAGATGGTTTTGTGATCGATAATACATCCACCGGTACGGCATCCAACCCATTAAACTTTATAAATCCACAGGATATTGCTTCCATGGATGTATTAAAGGATGCTTCTGCCGCTGCAATTTATGGTGCGCGAGCTGCCAACGGGGTTATCGTGATCACCACAAAGAAAGGGGCCATGGGCAAGACTGAGATGAGCGCATCCGTTTCTACGGCTTTCTCTACCATAACCAATGAAATAGAGGTGTTCTCCGCAGATGAATTTAGAAGGCAGGTTCCTGCAGTTGGCGGTACTTTGGTAGATGGTGGTGCCAATACGGATTGGCAAGATGAGCTGACCCAAACGGGTATTTCAAAGAATGTCAATTTCTCCATGAGCGGGGGCAATGCCAATGCCACCTATTTTGCTTCGGTAGGGGTAGATGACCAAGAGGGTATTTTTGCCAACAGTTCATTAAAGAGATATTCTGGACGTTTAAATATGAACCAAAAGGCTTTGAACGGCAAATTAAATGTCGCTTTAAACCTTACGGCTTCAAGAACCTTGAACAATAGACCTAATTCCGGAGCCATCGTAACAGATATGTTGGAGCTTAACCCAACTTTACCGGTATTTACCAATGGGGAGCCTACCATAGTTTTGGACGATAACCGTCTAAACCCTATTATCCGTAACGAGTTATATGCAGACGAAACAAACAGTAATAGGATCTTGGCGAATATATCGCCTTCCTACGAAATTGTTAAAGGGCTTACCTATAAGTTGAACCTTGGGGTAGATTATTCATCTACCAATCGCGACCAACAAATGGCTCCTTATGCATTGTTAGAGGATTTAACAGAAGGGTACTTAAATACGAGTATCACTACCAACCAGAATACCATTGTGGACAATACCTTGACCTATACTTTTGAAAAGGGTGACCATAGTGCAACCATATTGGCAGGCCACTCGTACCAAGAGGTATTTGTACAACAAAAACGTTTTGCACTGCAAAGTTTTGCGGACAATGATATTGACCCTAGGTACCAAGACCAAATTAGTAGTCAAGAGTATCCTACCAGTATGTTTTCCGTTGGAGTAAAAAATGAGCTACAATCCTTCTTTGGCCGATTGAACTATGGGTACAAGGACAAATATTTATTAACGGCTACGATGAGGGCAGATGGTTCTTCAAAATTTGGCGCCAATAATAAATACGGATATTTCCCTTCCGTAGCTTTGGGATGGAACATCAGTAAGGAAGATTTTTTAGCGGAAAGTACCGTAGTCAATAACCTTAAGCTACGTGCAAGTTGGGGGCAGACCGGTAATCAGGAAGGTATAGATAATAAAGTTTCCTTGGCCAGTTATGTGGACAGTAAGGCAGATAATGATACCTACCCACTTGATGATGGTGCGGAGACCTTGGACGGATATCCTTTTGGAACCGTTCCTGTGCGTACCGCTAACCCCAATCTAAAATGGGAGGTAGCTACACAGACCAATATTGGGCTGGATTTTGGACTTTTCAACAATAGGCTAACGGGTACGGTAGACTATTTTAATAAAGTAACTACGGATGTGGTCATGTTTGCCAACCGTGTAGACCCTATTCAGCCTACGGAAAAAATTTGGACCAACTTGGAAGATCTGGAAATCCATAATAACGGACTAGAAGTGGCCTTGGATTATAGAAGTGTCTTTAGCGAGGATTTCTCCATGAACATTGGCGGTAATATTTCCTTTATAGAAAATGAGGTAACAGATTCTCCTTTTGCCATTATCACCACGGGAGGCGCGCAAGGTGCAGGCCAAACAGGAGCCACCATTAACGGCTACCTGAACGGCGAAGCCGTAGGTACGTTCTATATGAAGGAATTTTTAGGAATTGGGGATGACGGACTTAACCAATACAGGGACACCAACGGTGATGGTGAAATTTTGGATGATGACCGTATTGCGGCGGGTAGTGCTCTACCTGATGTGCTTTATGCATTCTACCTAAAGTTCAATTATAAAAACTTTGACCTTGGGCTTAATTTTAACGGGGTGTCCGGGAACAAGATTTATAACCATACCGCTATGTCTTCGTTCTCAAGAGGACAATTGAGCAGAAACCTGAATACGACGGACTTTGCCGTGCAATTTCCAAACGAGGACAACAGCAACTCTAACGAAGTATCTACACGCTACTTGGAAGATGGTAGTTTCTTGCGTCTGAACAATGCTACTTTGGGCTATAATCTTAAAGGGGATAGCATTGGTTTAAATGACTATGTCAAGACCATTCGTTTTACCTTGACCGGTCAAAATTTATTCTTGGTTACAGATTACTCCGGGTATAACCCAGAAGTGAATACTGGCGCACAGATAGATGGTGTACAGACATTTGGTATCGACAGATATACCTACCCATCATCAAGAACCCTATTGTTGGGTGTTAATGTATCCTTTTAAAAAAAGCTATAAAATGAAAAATAAACTTATTATAACATCCTTGTTCCTTACGTCATTGTTGAATTGGAACTGTACGGATCTAGAAGAAGAATTATTGGATGAAACCCTAACCGGTGCCCAGGCAGAGGTTATAAGCGGAGCAATTGCCCCTGCTTACGGTCAAGTTTCTTGGACATGGAGGCATACCAATTATTACGGGTTAACGCTTATACCATCAGATGAGGCCATCTTGCCCTACCGCGGAGGTTCAGATTGGTTTGATGGGGGTAAATTCCTTGCGGCGCACAGCCATAATATGACCCCTACCAATGATTTGGTAGCCAGTGGTTGGAACGAGCTTACCAAGAACATATCAAGGACCTTGTCCGCAATTGAGGTATTGACCCCGCTTGCGGAAGAAGGGGATACCGTTGCTGCTGGTGCCTTGTATGAAATGAAGGCCCTACGGGCGTATTTAAATATGTTGTTATTAGATGGATGGGGCCTTGTGCTGCAAAAGGATTCTGCAGAGGAATTGTCCGTAGTACTGCGTTCGCAAGAGGCCATTGACTACATTGAAAACGAATTGCTAGAGGTGGTGGATCTCATCAATACGGATAAAGGTCCGGGCAGAATGACCCAAGCGGCCGTATGGGGCCTTTTGGCACGATTGAACCTGAATGCAGCGGTATACCGTGATCCGGCAGGCACCCCTAATTTTACACAGGAAGATATGGATCGCGTAATTACCTATACCGATAATATCATCAATTCAGGGAATTTTGCCTTGTCGGAAGAATATTTTGAACTGTTCAATGATGATAACAATTCTAACCCTGAATTAATTTTTGCCTTGGATCAGCGTGGTGTTTTATCAAGGGAGCACATGCGTTGGGCCTATTGGTCAATAGCGGGTTCCATGTTCCCAAGACCGGAACATCCTAGGGCAGATGGTACGGACGGACCGGCAATTACTTCGGACTTTTACCAAACTTGGGTAGATGCCTATGGCGATGTAGATCCGGCAGAGGCCGATGCACGTTTTTACCAAAGAAACACCATGGTGCCAGAAGCGCAATTGGCAGATTTAGCAGGTCGTGAGCCGCTATTGGAAACGGAAACCGAGAACAGCTACTTCTGTGTAGAGGATGTGGAATTTGAAATGGACAGGGGAATTTTAAGAGGTATTCAATGGGGCCCAAGAAAAGATGAGGAAGGCCAGTTTCTTACCTGTGATGATGGTACCATAAAGATATTACCGGTAAGGCAGATAAAAGGGAATAGTCCAGCTAGGGACGTGGGCTATGTGGACCACACCTTGGAAATTGACTTTAGTAATGAAGGTTCCCTGCACAATACGGGGTATAGACCATCTAAATATCAATTTAGCCGTACCTCACCAAACGGTAACAGCAACAGTAGTGTAGATATCGTATTAATGCGTTTGGCAGAAATTTATTTGATGCGTGCAGAGGCCAAATTAAGAAATGGCGATAATGCAGGTGCCTTGGCAGATGTAAATACGGTCAGGACATCAAGAACCGCCCGCCCAGAACAGACTCCTGCGGCATTGTCTGCCATAGACTTGGACATTTTGTACCGTGAGCGTGGGTTTGAACTGTATTGGGAAGGTTTTAGAAGAACGGACCAAATCCGTTTTGGAACCTATGAGGATACTTGGACGGACAAGACGGATGCCGATCCAAACCACAGATTGTTTCCTATTCCACAAAGTGCTGTGGACGGTGCTTCTGGTATAGAAGGTTTCTTGGTGCAAAACCCAGGATACTAAGTTTAAAGTTGAATAATTTTAGATACGGCAAGAAATTTAGTTTCTTGCCGTATTTTGTTTTAAAAAATACAAGAAATGACCATGCGTAAAATTTTAATAGTACTTGCAATAATTGTAGTTCAATGGGGGTGTAAATCATCCATGGAAACTACGGGTGCCGTGACGGAACAGGACCAACCGTTGAACGTAATTCTAATGATTGGTGATGGTATGGGGGTACCGCAGATATCCACCGCTTTTTATTTTGATGATCGTAGCGCTAATTTTGAGCGTTTTAAAAGTATCGGTTTTCATAAATCGGCATCGGTAAGTCATTGGATTACGGATTCCGCAGCAGGGGCCACGGCATTCGCCATAGGCGAAAAAACATATAAACGTGCTATAGGGGTTTCCAAGGATACCCTGCCCAAAGAAACGATCTTGGAGCGCTTGCAGAAAAAAGGCTACCGCACGGGCTTGATCAGCTTAACGGCCATAACCCATGCCACGCCTGCTAGTTTCTACGCACATGTAAAGGACCGTGATATGCAGGAAGACATAGCGGAACAATTGGTAACGGCAGATATAGATTTTCTAGCTGGTGGCGGTAAAAAGTTCTTTAACCAACATGCCGATCAAAGGAACCTTTTTAAGGAATTGGAGGGGCGGTCCTATCATTTGGATACACTTGCACTTAGCACACCAATGGCCCAAAAGAAAAATGCCTTTATCATTGCAGATGATGGCTTACCGTCTAAAGTAGATGGGCGGGGTGCCTTTTTAAAAGAGGCCACCACTAATGCGCTCAATTATTTTGACGGATTAAACGAGCCTTTCTTTATGATGGTAGAAGGATCGTATATAGATTGGGGTGGCCATGCGGAAAATGCGGACATGGTGGTAACTGAGGTGAGAGATTTTGATGAAACCCTTGGGGTGGTTCTGGACTATGCGGAACAGCATCCCAATACTTTAGTAATTGTAACGGCAGACCATGAAACTGGCGGCGTAAGTGTGGGTAAATATTATGAAAAGGATGCAGAAACGGGCAAGCAGGTAGAAGTGCCCCAAAAAGTTGGGGTGTATTTTAATACCGACCAACATTCCGGGGAATTGATACCCGTATTCGCCAAAGGTAGGGGCGCGGAAAACTTTCAGGGTATTTATGAGAATAATATGATCTACCATCATATTCTAAAATCTATGGAGGCCCATAGGTAATGCCATTTTGCACTTTGTATGTATTTTTAAAATGACGGAAAACTTGTGTCTTGCTTTACCAACCAATCTTAACCAAAGTAGCTTGAGATATTTTATACCACTTTTAATATTGTTCGTTTGTAATGCCTGTACAAAGGCACCTATAAAAGCTGATGTAAAGATTGCATTTATGGCCGATGTCCATTTTTCCGATGTCTACCCTGATGCCGAGGAACTGACCGATGATATGGCCACCACCACCGCGGACGGACAAAAAATTCTCATCCGGACCATGGAGGCACAATTGCATTCCACACGCCTGTTCAATGAAAATTATTTTGCCTTTATCGCGGCCTTGGATGATGCCGTGGCACGGGGCGTTAAACTCATTGCCCTGCCCGGGGATTTCAGTGATGACGGTCAGCCATTGCACATTAAGGGACTAAAGAAAATTATGCAGCGGTATGCTCAGCAACACGGTATTTCCTTTTTTGTCATCAACGGCAATCACGACCCTACCCGCCCTTTTGGTAAGGAAGGGGGCAAATCGGATTTTTTGGGGAAGGAAGGTAATGCACGCCCCTTGGTCAGTAACTTGAATCAGAAAAGGCCATCGGTAAAGGAGTTCCAGGGCATGGTATTGCCTGCTATCAAGGAGTGGGGCTATGAAGGTATTGTCAACGAGCTGCGCAATTTTGGGTTTTACCCTAGCAAGAACTACCTTTTTTGGTCTACCCCTTTTGCGGAATATTCCTATGGGGACTATACCTATGCCAATGCAAAAACGGCCTCGGTACTAACTAACCGTACCTATGAATATAAGGAAGCGGCCATGCGCATGCCAGATGTTAGTTACTTGGTAGAATCGGTAGACGGACTTTGGCTTTTGGCCTTGGATGCCAGTGTCTACCTCCCCAAAAAAGACGGAGCTGGTTTTCATGGTGCGGGTATTGGGTATAATGAGGTGCTCAAGCACAAGAAACACTTGATCGCTTGGACAAAAAAAGTAATGCAAGAGGCGCAACACTTGGGGAAAACGGTCATTGCCTTTAGTCACTACCCCATGGTAGATTTTAATGATGGGGCATCCAAGGACATCAAGGCCTTGTTCGGTGAAACCAAGTTTCAGGCACACAGAATACCCAAGGAACTAGTGGGCACTACTTTTGCCAATGTTGGGCTAAAGGTACATGTAGGCGGGCATATGCATGTCAACGATACCGGTATCATTACCACGCCCCAAGGAAATACCTTGACCAATATACAAACGCCCTCCTTGGCGGCCTATGCCCCAGGCTACAAACTCATTACGCTAACGGGGACCAATGAAATGAGGGTAGAGACCATCACCATAGATGAGGTGCCGGGTTTCAATACGTTTTTTAAGCTGTACCAAAAGGAACATGAATTTTTATCCGTACACCATCCGGAACGGGTGTGGAATAAGGAGATTTTAGAGGCCACCTCGTATGCGGAGTTTACTAAGGCCCATTTGTCCGGCTTGGTGGCCATGCGGTTTTTGAAATCAGATTGGCCTAACACTTTAAAAGAACAACTCTTGGAACATAATTTATGGCATATCCTACAAGGTGCTGCAGGCATTTCATTGACCGGACAGAATAGTATGGAAGCACAAAAACGCCAGACTACCTTGGAGAAACAATTGGAAAATAACGGACTCACCATAGACCAAGTTCAGCTATGGACAGGCTTGGACCTGATTACCGATTTCTACCGATTAAAAAATGCCGACCAATTAGCACTCAAGGATATCCCTGCACCAAGACTCAAGGCCTATGAAGTTTTGTTACAGGTATTGGAGGAAAACAATACGAAAACACCCGTAAAGGAACTGCAGCAATTTATGCATATTTTCAACCAACAATTACACGGGGAGCCTGCGGTGGATTTTAGGGTGAAGTAAATTTTTATAGGTTGATACAGGATTTGTTAAACGTTTAACAAAATGCTATAAAATTGTATGCGATACAAAAACGTGCATTTCTAAGAAATGTATTTTTAATCAATTTTTTGTAAGAATTTTAAAATTTTAAGCACAAATTTTCAAATAAATTGATTTATCTGTTAATTTTTTTGAAATTATGTTTTTTCGATGAAATGCATACATATATAGACAGAGGTGCTACCACTTCATTTTGTTTAACAGTATCTTTGGGATAGAACCAATAATCAACACGAAAATTGAAAAACCATTCATTTAATTTATCTAAACTGATTCATCCATACAGATAGTTAGTTTACGTAATTTTTCTTCCCCCGAATTTTAGAAATTATCAAGTGTATTTTGATGGTTTTTAAAATGTTGATTTTTAAGGTCTCAAGTATTTTAGACTTTAAAATTTTAATCATGAATACTATAGAGTTCATCTTTTCTAACAAAGTTTTACTGGCATTACTGGCTATTATAGGTACCTATTTATTTTCTATACGTTTGTTTCCCGTCCTTATTTATCTGTCACATAAAAAGAATTTAATGGATGAGCCTGTAGAACGTAGCTCACATTCTAAAAAAACTCCTACTTTGGGCGGAGTTGGCATATTTATCTCTTTTTCTTTAGTGATTATCATGTTCGGTATTTTTGCCGATTTTATAAGAGAAGACCTAATTAAATTATTAACGGTAATAGGGGCGTCTATTTTATTGTTGTTTTTAGGGTTAAAGGATGATCTGTTGGTGATATCGCCAAGAAAAAAGTTTATAGGTCAGTTTATTGCTTCCTTACTGGTCATACTTGCTACAGATGTGCGTATTGTATCTATGGAAGGTATTTTTGGGCTGTATACATTACCTTATTTTGTTTCTGTAATTTTTACCCTTTTTGTCTTTGTGCTGATTATCAATGCCTTTAATTTAATTGATGGTATAGATGGTTTGGCCGGTGGTATAGCGGTAATGGTATGTGGCTTTTTTGGGGTGTATTATATGTTGAACGAGCAATTGTTTATGGCAATGCTATCCTTTGTGCTGATTGGGGCCCAATGTGGTTTTTTGGAACATAACTTATCCAAAAGTCAAAAATTGTTTATGGGTGATTCCGGTTCATTGTTTACCGGTTTCCTTTTGGCGTACCAAATTGTAGAATTTTTGAATTTTAATCTGTTTACCTCTTCAGATTTTAAAATTGACAATGCACCCATTCTTGCCTTGGGGCTAATGGCGTATCCGTTATTTGATACGCTGAGGGTATTTGCTGTTCGTATTTATAATGGTAAAAGCCCCTTTTCTGCAGATAAAAATCATATTCACCACCGCTGGTTAGTAAAAGGCCTTTCGCATAGGGCAGCAAGCTTTGTAATAGTGTTATCCAATATTCTCGTGGTTATTTTGACTATTATGATGAAAAGCATAAATGTTCATATACAGTTAGTGTTATGTTTATTATTAGGCTGTGTTGTATTTTTACTGCCAATTGCATTGAAGAAAATTGAATTGCAAAACAATTATATTTCTTTAAAAAGTAATAGTACTTCCGTGCAAGACAAGTAAAACTTATCTTAGATCAATTTAAAATAAAAACGGCTATACTATTTTGTTGCAGATTGCCATATAAATAAAATCACCCTATTGTTAAAGGATATTTTCAAGAATAAGAATCGAAATCTATTAATCTTTACGCAAGGTTTAACTGCATTAATCGCTTTGATTACAGGTAAATTAATTGCATCATATATCAAGCCTGAAGAGTTTGGTGTATATAGTTTGCAATGGGCAACCGTTATATTCTTTTCAAGCATTTTAATTACTCCTTTTACGCAATATGTTAAATCTACAGAGAACACAATATTACCATACATAGGAACTAAATATTATGTTTGGACAATCGTTTTGTTAATGGTTATAAGTGTATTTTCTGTAAGTATATTTTTAAACTATTACAATAATAATTTGAATTTGATTCTCTTTTTTATTCTTTTAGTTTTTATTCCTGTAAATGTGTTCAGTGGTGTTTTGTCGAATCATTTTAATGTTATTGGGAAAATTGCAGAATATTGTTATTTGGGTATAATTAAAGCATTAGGAGGAGTATTATTTTTAGCAGCTTATTTGTATTTCGAAAGTAATTGGTTTTCAGATTCTCAACTTCTCTGGATGACACAAGTTTTAAGTATGTTCATTGGGATTTTGTTTTTTGGTCATAAATATCCTTTTATTAAATCAGTAAGAGAAGTTGCTTATAAAACGTATCTTAAGAAATACTTCAAATTTTCCTTACCATTAATAATCATGGCGTTTTGGGCATGGATTAATAATTACTTTGACCGCTATGCTATTGAATATTTTATGACAGTAAAAGATGTAGGTTTGTATAATGCCAGTTATAGTTTAGGGTCTAAATTATTTCTTACATTAAGCCCAATTTTTGCCGTTTTATTAAGCCCCTCTGTTTTTAAAAAAAATAAGATAGATGTAAAAAAAAAGATAACTCAAAAATATGCGTTGCTTTATATTATAGCTTCTATACCTATTTTGATAATTGTTTACTTTTTTAGTGAAGAGTTAGGTAGTTTACTATTATCTAATCAATATAAGGAAGGCTTTTTTGTTATTTTTTGGACTGCATTAACCTTTTTTATTTTCACCCTAACCCAATTGGTTGAATTAATCTTTTATTCTGAGAAGAAAACATCAATAATTTTAAAAGGTAATTTAATAGGTGCGCTTATCAATATTACATTGAATATAATTTTAATTCCAAAATTAAATTTAATTGGGGCTTGCATTGCCTCTTTGGTAGGATTTATATTTTACTTTACTTATATAGCTAGTCAATTTTTTAATATTAATTTAATAAAGACATAAAAATTTTCAATAAATGTTATTTACAATGCAAATTGAAAAGATGTCTAAATGCTTGATAATTTTATCATTTATACCATCTATTTATTATTTTTTTTTCCCGGGTAAGATAGTTTTGATTACAATCTTATGTTGCTACCCTTTGATTTTTCTGTTGATTTCTAAAACTTGGAGAATGAATACAGATCATATAGATAAAGATTTTTATATAAAACTTTTCGTATTCTATAATATTTTGATTTTAATAAGAGGAATATTTGATTTAGAATCTTATGAAGATGTTACGACTTTATTGTCAAGGGGAATACCAATTGCTTTATTTCTTCCATTTAGTATATATATTGGAACTAATTTGTTGGCGGTGAGTAATTTACTTAGAATATTTTTTTATTATTTAATAACTTTTTCACTATTGTTGTTGTTTTCTTCTGAGAGAAATCTTTTTGATTTTGCACATACAATTTCACCTATATATATATTTATATTGGTTCTGCCTTATTTAAAGAAAAAGTATAAGGTCGTGGTGATAATTGTAGCATTAGTTTCATTTTTTAATGACTTAACCAATCGTTCAAACCTTCTAAATATTACCATTGCTATTTTAATAATGTCAAGTTTTTATTTAAAAGGAATTGTGGTTTTTAAAATCACAAAAATTATTAGATCAATTTTATTGTTTTTTCCTGTTTTCTTTTTGTTTTTAGGTGTTTTTAATGTTTTTAATATTTTTAAAATTGGAGATTTTACAAGTTCTTTTGTCATTGAAGATAATAGGGGTCAACAAGATTTATTTGTCGACTCTAGAACATCAATTTATGAAGATGTTTTCTATGAAATTGACAAAAAAAATGCTCATTTGTTTGGTTTAGGTGGATCGGGTAAAACAGAAACCTCTCTTATTGAGGCTAATTGGGGGGATTTTGATGTAATCTATAAGGAAGGAAGAAGAGGTACAGAATCTGGCATGTTGAATTACATACAATGGGGAGGTGCACTAGGTGGATTAATTTATTTTTTACTATTTGTAAAATCCTCATATTTAGGTATATATAATTCAAAAAATTGGTTATCGGTAATGTTAGGTTTGTGGTTGGCGTATAAAGCTTTATTTTCTTTTATTGAGGATGCCCTTGTTTTTAATATATATTCACTTTTTATCTTTATTCCTATGGGCTTATGTTTTAATAAAAAATTTAGAGGTTTAAGAAATAGTCAAATTTACCGTTATGTTAATTTTATTTTTAATAAGTAAGTTTTATTCTAATGAATTCAAAGATTGCGGTTTTAATTACATGTTTTAATAGAAGGTTGAGTACCATTAAATGTTTAGATTATTTATATTCCTTAAAATATAATTTAGATGTTTTTTTAGTGGATGATAATTCAACGGATGGTACTTATGAAGCTGTTAGTTTGGCTTACCCTAAGGTTAATTTAATTAAAGGAAACGGAAATTTATTCTGGACAAGGGGTATGGCTCTAGCATGGGAAAAAGCTGCTGTACATAATTATGATTTTTATTTATGGTTAAATGATGACGTTTTTTTAAACAATGATGCAATTGATGAATTATTTGCATGTTCTAAAGTTTTGGAAGATAAGGCAGTAGTGTCCGGAATTGTTGCTGATCAAAATGATAAAATCATTTATGGTGGTTTTACCAAAAAAAAGAAATTAATTCAGCCAAATGGGCAGTTAAATCCAATAAATTATTTAAATGGTAACATTGTTCTGGTGCCAAAGTATGTGTATGATAAAATTGGAGGGTTAGACAACTATTTTATTCATGATTTTGGCGATGTTGATTATGGTTTTAGAGCAATTAAAAATAATATACCGGTAATGACTACAACTAAGATTGTAGCTAAAGGACAAACAAATATTTTTTGTAGAGTGAGAATGAACAATGTAAATATTATCAAAAGGTTTAAAAAGCTTTATTCTCCATTAGGATCAAATCCATTTAAACAGTTTTATTTTTTAAAAAAACATCAAAATATCTCGAAAGCTATTGCATACTTTATTTTTTTACATTTTTTGAATATAATTCCTGATTCATTAAACAATTTGCTTTTTGGTAAAAAATATACTTAACAATGATTAAAATCTCACATGTTATATGCTCAATCGATGAAAGTGATGGGGGGCCTTCAAGAAGTGTAACGCATATTTTAGAGGCAATATTGAAGCAGTATACTGCTATAGAAATTAATTTGTTTACTGCAAAAACTACCAATCCTGTCATCTCTAGTTTTCATAAAAACAACGCAACTTTAAAGTTTTACGATAAAAATTTTTTAGGTATGCTTTTAAATTTAAAAAGAGATTTAGAAGTATCTAAAACTCAAATTTTTCATGGTCAGGCCATATGGGAATTACCCGTACACCAAATGGCGGTGGTGGCACGCAAATTAAACGCACCATATATAATTACCCCTCGTGGTATGCTAGAGCCGTGGAGTTTACGGCAAAGTAAGCTTAAAAAGCAATTGGCCTTAAAGTTATACCAATACAAAGATTTAAAACATGCAACTTGTTTGCACGCCACAGCAGAAATGGAAGCCGATAGCTTTAGACAATTAGGTTTAAAAAACCCTATTGCTATTATTCCCAATGGTGTACCTATTGATAATTTTAAGGTAAAAGAGCCAAATCAAGAAAAAGAGATAAAGAGAATTTTATTTCTAAGCCGTATTCATAAGAAAAAAGGCATTGAACTTTTAATACAGGCCTGGGGAGATCTTTCAAGTACAATTAAAAAAGATTGGGTTATCGAAATTGTTGGCAATGGAGAAAAAGAATACATTAGTTCATTAAAGGCATTAATTAATAAAAAAAAATTAGGCACTTCAATTATTATCAAAGACCCTATGTATGGGGATGATAAACTAAAAGCGTTTCAAGAGGCAGATTTATTTGTTTTACCAACCTATAGTGAAAATTTTGGTATTGTGGTGGCAGAGGCTTTAGCATCGGGTACTCCTGTTATTACTACTACGGGAACCCCTTGGCAAGATTTGGTAACTCATAATTGCGGATGGTGTATACCAATTGATCAAGAGGTGTTAAAACAAACTATGGCTACAGCCATGAGTCTTTCATGTAGTGAGCGAGAACAAATGGGGAGAAATGGAAGGTTATTAATAGAAAACAAATACAGTATGGCAGCAGTTGCAAAACAGATGATGATGCTTTATAACTGGGTTTTGAAAAAAGGTGAAATGCCATCTTTTGTTCGTTTAGATTGATTGGTTTTAAGCCTAAATGAAATTAGAAAGATGTTTACACATGAAATTTATTACCTATATCGTTACTTTTCTTGTGTATCGGTAATATTTAGAGCAAGGTAGGAATGGGGTTAATGAATTTTTTAAAACAAAAGGTATTTTATTTAAAGACTCGTGTGTTAGAACCAAGTCTTTACGCTCAATATTTAAAAAACGAAAAAATTATTGAGGATAGTACTATTTCTACTTTAAATGAATATAATCTTCAAAAAAGAATTGATTTAGTACAATATGCCGTTGCGAATAGTGCTTTCTACAAAAAAAAATATGAGGATGCTGGGATAGACGTCGCTAACATTAAAAATGACGTTGATTTTTCAAGATTGCCAGTACTAACACGAAAAGAAATAGCAGATAATTTTTCAGCTCTTAAAGCCAAAAACATAAAAGATAAAGACTTTTATAGCATATCTACCTCTGGGAGTACTGGTGCGCCCTTGACCGTGCTACATGATAAACGTTTTTCTTTAGCCCCTGTGCAATGGAGATTATTAAAATGGTGGGGTTTAAAACCTTATGAGAATAAGGCTTTTATTTATCGTTTTCCTCGAGGCATTTTAAAAAGAATATTGAATTATATATTATGGTGGCCAACTGAACGAATTTTTTTAGCAGGCACCGATTTTAATACCCATAAAGTAGATGACTTTATCAAATCTATTCATAAGGTTAAGCCAACCCTTATACAAGGCTATATTGATGTTGTCTATGAATTTGCCATTTATATTAAGAAAAAAAATATTAAGTTAAAAAGCATAAAAGCTGTTTGGGTAACTTCTGGTCCTATATTTAAGCATCAACGTGCTTTAATGGAAGAAGTCTTTAATGCTCCGGTATATGACCAATATGGCAGTACGGAAATTATGATGGTATCAGCAGAATGTAAATATCAAAATGGGCTTCATATTTTCAATGATCTTGTTAAAGTAGAATGTTTGGATGAATATAGTAATCCTGTACCACCAAATACGTGGGGAAAATTAGTATTAACTGACCTTACCAATTATGTTTTTCCTATTATAAGATATGATATTGGAGATTATGGAAGATTACTAGATGTTACATGTTCTTGTGGGTTAAACTTGCCTTTAATGGATAAAATAAAAGGGAGAAATACATATTTGATTGAAACTCCAACGGGAAAAAAAATAGAAGATGATTTTTTAAATGTGATTTTTGATGATTTCCCAAATACAATTTTATCTTATCAATTTATACAAAATAAAGATTATTCAGTTGAGTTGCATTTTATTAAAATTGATAATGCCAAAAATTTAGCGAAAGTATTTGAAGATGTACTAAAAATTTTCATGGAAAAAACTGGGCATGAAATTCAGTTAACTTTTAAAGAAAGAGATAAATTAATACGAATTAATGGTAAACAACCATTAGTGATTAATAGGGTATATGGTGAAAATCTTATATAATTTTAAATTATTGGGCTTGAATATTAAGGATCTTTAAATTAACATAATATTAGTCTTTTATGATGACATTTCTTTATGATATTTAAGTAATTTCAATGGTGGATGATAGTGAAATTTTAGTTTACTCAAATAAGCTTGGTAAAAAGCATCAATTGATAAGATTGGTGTGGAATATCGTATGGATAATTTTTGCTAGGCCATTTCCTAGAAGGATTGGAAATAAATGGAATTTAATTTTGTTACGATTTTTCGGGGCAAAGATTGATAGTTCGGCAGTAGTTTACTCTTCATGTAAAGTTTATTTACCAAGTAATTTAGTAATGAAAGCAAATTCTTGTTTAGGACCAGAGGTAAATTGTTACAATGTAGATAAAGTTACTATTGGTTTAAATGTAACTATTTCACAGAGAGTGTTTATATGTGGTGCATCTCATGATATTAGAAAGAAAGAACACCCTTTAATTACAGCCCCTATTAACTTTAAGGATAATAGTTGGGTAGGTGCAGAAGCGTTTATAGGTATGGGGGTTAGTATAGGTAAAGGTGCCGTGGTTGGTGCAAGAGCAGCTGTATTTAAAAATGTGGACGATTGGAGTGTGGTTGGGGGTAACCCCGCTAAATTTTTAAAAAAACGAGAATTTAAAAATGATTAGTGCACTTATATTAACTTATAATGAAGAAAATATTCTTGAAAAAAATCTCAAGAATCTTGACTTTGTAGATCATATTCTCATTTTTGACTCTTATAGCACAGACCAAACTATTGAAATTTCTAAAGCATTTAATGCTACGGTTATTCAGCGCAAATTCGATAATTATGCAAGTCAAAGAAATGCCGCTCTCGATTCAATACCAAAGGAATACGAGTGGATTTTAATGATTGATGCCGACGAGATCGTAACACCAGAATTAAGAGATGAAATTATTGCAAAAACTTCTATTCCTAACAGCAATACAATGTATAGGGTTAGAAGAAAAGATATGTTCAGAGATAAATGGATAAAACAAAGTAGTGGCTATCCAACTTGGTTTCCTAGGTTGTTTAAAAATGGTTGTGTTAAAGTTGAAAGAGAGATTAATGAAGAATATGTTACAACGGGCAAAGAAGCATTGCTAGATAATCATTTAATTCACTATCCCTTCAATAAAGGGATGCACTGGTGGTTTGCTAAGCATAACAAATATTCACAAATGGAGGCAATTAAAATGCTAGAAGAAATGAAGGAGCCATTTGATTATAAGTTGCTTTTTAGTAAAGATCCTATAAAAAAAAGAAAAGCCCAGAAAAGATTAAGTTATAAGATTCCATTTCGTCCACAATTTGTTTTTTTTGCTTTTTTTATTTTAAAAAGAGGTTTCCTTAACGGAAGTGCTGGATATGAATTTTGTAAATTAAGAAAGACTTATGAATATATGATTCAAGTTAAGGTCGATGAATTAAAATATGAAAATCAAAATTTTTTAATATAGTAAAGTTTAAAGATAATTTGGATAAATATAATCAGAATACAGTAGATTCAAAACCCTCGGTGGATCTATCAATTTATCAAGCTAATGAATATAAGCCTGGAATATTTTTAAAACGAGCGATTTGGTATATTATTAATAGATTGTTTTTTAAAACATCAATTTATTATTCATATGGATTTAAAAGATTCCTATTGAGAATCTTTGGAGCAAAAGTGGGTAATAATCTTACTATTAAACCTGGTTTATCTATAAAGTATCCATGGTTTTTAGAAATTGGAGATAATGTCTGGTTAGGAGAAGATGTATGGATTGATAATATAGCAAAGATTACTATTGGGTCTAATGTGTGTATTTCACAAGGTGCATTAATTGTTTCAGGAAGTCATAATTACAAAAAGCGCAGCTTTGATTTAATATTATCTGATGTAATATTGGAGAATGGCGTTTGGTTGGGTGCAAAATCAGTTGTAACACCTGGTGTCACTTGTAAAAGCCATTCTGTACTTTCCGTTGGTTCTGTTGCAAGTAATGACTTAGAACCTTATAAGATCTATAAAGGTAACCCTGCCGTATTCATTAGGGACAGAAATTTTATTGATTAAGTTACACAAAGTAAATCCCCCGTCTTACTTTTATTAATAATGTAATATGAAAGTTACTATTATAACCGCAACCTACAATAGTGCAGATACATTAACAAGTTCTCTTGAATCTGTCTTAGAACAAGATTATCCTAATATAGAGCATTTAATCATTGACGGGGGCTCTACGGACAATACTTTGGAAATTATACAACAATATTGTTGTGCCGATAATAATATTCAATGTTATTCTGAGCCTGATAATGGCCTTTATGATGCTATAAACAAAGGTATTAATCTGGCCACGGGCGATATTATAGGATTTGTACACTCAGATGATTTATTGGCCCATCCTGAAATAATCAGTGATATTGTGGCCTATTTTGAAAAAGGCAATTACACTGGTGTTTATGGTAACCTACTTTATGTAGATCGTAAGGATACGGATAAAGTTATTAGAAATTGGACCAGTAATATATTTCATTGTAATCTGTTGAAACGTGGTTGGATGCCGGCTCACCCAACTTTATTTCTAAAAAAAGAAGTGTATAAAGAATGCGGTAGTTTTGATGATTCCTTTAGAATTGCAGCGGATTATGATTTTATGTTAAGAGTTCTAAGTAAAAACAAATATAAATTCGGTTTTCTACCTAAAGTCATTACCAAAATGAGAATGGGGGGCAAAAGCAACAAGAAACTGAAGAATATTGTTATAAAAAGCCAAGAAGATCTACGGGCAATGAGAGCCAATGATGTAAAAAATCCTTTAGTCACACTTTTTCTTAAAAATGTATCCAAACTAAAACAGTTTATATAATAAGTATATTTAGCTGTGGTAGATTATTAGCTTGTAATAAATAATATAAGGAATACATGAAAGGTATACCCAATTTGCTTAAGGATAGTCTTAATTATGTAATGCAAAAAAGGTATCATTTAATTCAATCATCATTGGCTAAAAAAGCTTTGCTATGTATTGAAGAAAAGAAAGGGCCTACCAATGCTGAATTATTGACAAGATGTGAAGAATATGCCAAGGATGTTTTAGGTTGGGGGGGCTATGCGCCATGGTTAAAAGTCTATACCGCGTTTAATACCGAATTTAAAGAAGGATGGATACCAGATAATTATTACGGTGCTGTTGTGGTGCCTAAAATTCAGGGTGGGTATGGTAAACTTAGTAATTTGAAGTTTTTTACCAATGGTTTATTTAAAACAGACTGTTTTCCAGATTTACTTTATCATATAAATGGCAGATGGCTAATGCCAAATGGAGAGTTAATAGCTTTACGTCAAGTATTGAAATATCTATTTAAAGATCATGAAAAAGTGGTGTTTAAGAAAGATCACTCATTACAAGGTTTGGGAATAAAAATTTTTAATACTTCTGCGCTAAATGAAGATATGCTAAGTTCGTTTGAAAATGGGGTTTTTCAATCATATATGCATCAGCATAACTTTTTTGACCAATTCAATTCTAAGGCCGTGGCTACACTAAGAATTACTACTGCAATTAATAAATTGGGAATAAGTAGTTTAAAGGATACGTATTTAAGATTAGGTAACCCAAAGGACGCTTATGTAATTGCAGATTCACAAATAAAGATACCAATCAATAAAAAGACAGGGCAACTATCTGAATTAGGTTATGTCCATGGTTGGCAGCCAATAAGTAAAATAGAGTCAAACGCTATGTTATTTAAAGGGTTAATAGTTCCACATTATCAGGAAGCCGTTGAAGTTTGTTTACAACTGCATGAAAGGTGTAAGTACTTAGAATGTATTGGCTGGGATGTAACCATTGATTTTGAGGGTTCGGTCAAAATTCTTGAATGGAACGGTTATCATAATGATATAAAGTTTTCCGAAGCTGTAAATGGTCCTTGCTTTACAGATTTAGGTTGGGAAAACTTGTGGAAATCAGGGTAATCACCTAGTAATGTAGTTATGATTCTTTAAATTTGTTAGCTTATATATAATTTGTTTAGTAATTCATGAAAGACGCTCCATTTAGTTTAGATATTGAGGACAACGACCCTTCCTTAAATATAAAAGGAATCATTCAAAACTACCTAAGGTATTGGCCTTGGTTTGTAGGGGCATTGCTTTTGTGTTTAGCTATAGCCGTACTCTATTTGCGCTATGCCCCAACCATTTACCAAACTACTTCTAAAATTAAGATTGTTGATGAGACCAAGGAAATAGATGTGGTGGCTGATCCACTAGCAGCACTAAGTGGAAATTCTAAAATTAATATGGACAATGAGACAGAAATCTTAAAGTCATATAGAATTCTTGATCAAGTTGTAAAAGAATTAAATTTAGGGGTTAGGTATCTAAAAAAAGGGAATATTAAAACAACCCCTATTTGGAATCCACAATTTAAGGTCATAAAGGAGATAGCGGAAGATAGTTTGGTTACTCCTAAATCGTTTGTTTTTACGATACATGATGACAATATAGAGGTGATAGATGAAAAGGATCGTACGGCCAATATTTCATTTACCCAATTAGATTCTTCTTTAGTTGGTTTGCCGTTTAGAGTACAATTAGTTCCTGGTGCTGATTACGGTTCATTTGAAGATACACGCTTTGAGGTGGTTTTAATGTCAGATAAGGCAGTTAATCTAGAATTGGCCAAAAATTTGAATGTGCAGCCAACATCCAAAAATAGCGATATCATAGCTCTTTCTTTACGTGGTGAAAATTTTATGAGGTCAGAGGCTATTTTAAATACATTGGTTCAGAAATTTAACCAAGATGGTGTCTTGGACCGCCAGCAGGTATCACGTAGAACTATAGATTTTATAGATGAGCGTTTTTTATACCTATCTACAGAATTGGATTCTATAGAAGGGGGTAAGGAAGATTTTAAAAAACAAAATAATTTATCTTATATAGAGGCAGATGCAAATGTTTCTTTAGAACGTAAATCAATAACGGAGAATGAAGTAGCGACGATGGAAACGCAAATTTCACTTTCAGAACTTTTAAAGAAATCAGTAATCGGTCAAGCAGCATTTGAGCTTTTACCGGTAGATGTAGGTTTAGAGAATAATGGTTTAAATAATTTGGTAGATAATTATAATGCTTTAGTTCTGCAAAGAAATAAATTATTGCAAACGGTGGGTGCTCAACATCCTAGTCTTATAACCCTTTCCGATCAATTAGAAAATGCAAAGGTAAATATCATCAAAACCATAAATATATACCAAACGCAACTTCGTACTTCATTGCGTCAATTAAACCAAGAGCAATCTAGAGTAAATAGTGTTTTCTCCCGTTTGCCTGAAAAAGAGAAAATGTTGCGCTCCATAGAACGTCAACAGAGTATTAAGGAGAATTTATTTTTGCTATTGTTACAAAAAAGAGAAGAGGCAGCTATTAATTTTGCGGTTACTGCGCCATCGGTTAAAATTGTTGATTATAGCCTTACAAATACTGAGCCAGTAGCACCTAAAAAAATAGTGGTTTTAGGTATTGCAGGTTTACTGGGCTTATTTTTACCTTTTGCATTCTTATATGTAAAATTTAATTTAAACGATAAGGTGGAATCCAAATTAGATATTTCAGCTATATCAAAATCACTCCCAATTTTGGCAGAAATTCCGCATTTTAAAGAAAATAAGATTTTTTCAGATGTCAACGATCGGTCTATGTTAGGAGAATCGTTTAGGATTTTGGCAACAAATATTAATTATATGCTTCCTAGAGGTGATAAAAAATTAGGTAAGGTAGTATATATAACATCTGGGAATATGAACGAAGGAAAGAGCTTAATTGCTTACAACTTATCCGTAGCATATGCCAGTGTCAACAAAAAGGTATTGTTGATAGGAGCAGACCTTAGAAGTCCCGAGCAACATAATTATTTTGGAATGGGATTGAACACTAAAGGCTTAACGGACTTTTTGCAGGACCCGGAATCTAATTGGCAAGAATACGTGTATACGGGAATAGATGGTAGCAAAATGCATCATGTTTGCTTAAGTGGCGCTATTCCACCCAATGCTCCGCAATTACTTTCCAGTGGTGCCTTTGAAGAGTTTATTGCGAAGGCAAAAGCCTTTTACGATATTATCATTGTAGATACCGCGCCTACATTGCCCGTAACCGATACCTTATTGATTGCGGATAATGCCGATGTTACCTTATTCGTAGCCAGAGCGGGAGTTACGGAAAAATCGGTTTTGGAAGAAGCCAATGAGCTCAACCGTCGCGATAAATTGAAGAATATGGCCTTTGTCTTGAACGATGCTAAAATCAATGGCAAGAAAACCTATTCCTATGCCTATAAGGAAAAGGCATAAACAGGGTATGTTTAATTGTGATGGGTTCCCTATCCACTAATACAATATAAACCTTACCATGATGAAGTTATTGGGGTTGGCTCCTATGCCCGGTGAGCCTTTGGCAAAACCCATCTTGCTTGAATAATTTTTTGGGAAAGGATAATGTACCCATGTTTGTCATCTAGTGCTACTTCTTGGTTACCCTACCCATCCTAATACACAATACTATCCGATGCAATTACCGGAAGGGCATAATTACCATATTCCAAAGCGGTTTTACCTTTATTGATATAGGTGGTGCCCGTTTTTTCTACATCAGGGTGAAATAATACTACGTGCTCCAAGGCCTTGAACTCGGCAAGGGTGGAGAGGTGGTCTTCATCAAAAGGAGTATAGGAAAGGTTTAGCGTCTTTAAATGCTGCAGGTTTTTTAATTGTTCCAGCTGGCTCCCGGTTATCTGGGTATGGTCTAATTGTAAGCGGGTAAGGTGGGGTAATTGGGCAAGGGCTTCGCATACGGCATCGGTTACTTGGGTGCCGCCAAGGTCCAATAGGGTAATTTGGGGTGCTAGGGCATGTAGATAGTGGGCATCGGCATCGGTAAACGAAGGTAAATTTAATGCCGATACTTTTAGGTAATGGGTCTCTTCGCTTATGGGGGCTACATGTAATCCCACTTCCTTTACTAACTGAATACTGTCCTTTGGTGCCGCCGCAATTTCCGCAGCTGGATAATCCAATTCTTCTACTTTAGGGAAATAGGTGGCAAAAAGCGCTTTTTGTAATCCCAACTCGCCTATGGTTTTATCAAATGGATGCCCTTTTGCAATCCATACTTCCACCAGTTTTATAGCTTCCTTGCTGGGTTGGCGTTTGCCATCGGGTGGCATATGGCGGTCATTGGTGGTGGGTAGTTGCATCCGTACCAAGAGGTCACTTTCCTCAGGTTGGTGTGCGGTCAAGACCGGAGCGTTTTCCCCACTGGTAAGTATGCCTTCTTGATTATGTAACAATAAATCGCCCTTTGCCTTTTTAGGGTTATGACAGCTTACACAATTGTTGTTGAGAATGGGGGCAATGACATCGGTATAGAATACGGCATCTTCCCAATCCGCTTCGGAAAGTATCACTTCCTTTTCTTCAAAAACCGCATATCCCAAAGCCGATTTTATCGCATTGGGTAAGGGTTCTACCAAATACTCTTCCCCATGGGTAATATTACCGCCCTGGTGTCCGGTAAAGGATATCAAAATAAAAAGTAACCCGGAAACGACCACCACTGGAACCTTATGGAGCCATTGGGCCAGGGAGAAGTTGCTAATTCGCGCCCAAACCACAAAACAAAACAATGCGGTCACTATCCCTGACCATAAATGTACCTTAATGGAAGAGAAGGAGTAACCTTCGCCCACATATTGTAAATAGCCGGTAATACAGGCCAAAACGGCCGCATAGCCGCCCCAAAGGTAAATTTGGGCAATGACCTTTTTATGATCGTTCTTTTTGCGGTCTACCCACTGCAGAAGGAGCCCCAAAATGATAAAACCAATGGGCAAATGAACCACGAGCGGGTGTAGTCTTCCTAAAAACTGTTTTAAAATATCCATGCGTACAAAAGCCTATTCAGTTTGCAAGCGTTCCTTAATTATCTTCATCATGTAAACATTGGCCTTCCATTGGTCTGCCACGGGAACCTGGGTAAAGGGCAAGGTGGGCATGTAGCCGGCAGGGCCAAATTCCGTGGTGAGGGTAAACGTGTGGTTCGTTTTCCAACGATGGCGAATAATTTTTTCCCAAATATCCAAATGCCGGTCTACGGCTTTTTTCCATTCCGGGGCTTCCGGGTCATTAACTTGGGGTCCTTCGGGATGGCCTACACGTGCATGCAGATGCCCACTGCGTTCAATGATAGTAGTAAGAAGGTCGTCCTGTCGTTCCAACAGCGACTCGTGCACCACCATCCAGTGACTGATATCCAAATTCAATTGCAAATCCGGAATTTGCGTCAAATAGGTTTGGGTGTCCGGTAAATTGAAGCTAAACCGCCCCCTATGGGTCTCATGGTAAATAGGAATTTGATGTTCTTTGGCAATAGCATTGGCGGCATCTATAAATGCCTTGTTCTGTTCAAATGTAAAAAAGTCGCTCCCCGTATGACAATTGATATAGGCGGGAGCCCACGTCACCAATTTTTTCAGGTGATCGGTATACGCGCGTAGGCTTTCCTTAAAAGTGATATTTTTGTTGGTCCCGTTTAGGAAGGCCACTTTTAAACCATGTCGTTGTAAGGCCTCTTTAAGCTTTTGCTCATCCTCTTTGGATTTTGGAAACCAGATTTCAATACCGTCATATCCTGCAGATGCCGTTTTTTCGCAAAAAGTATCCCACGAAATGGTGCGGCCCCAATCCGTTTGAAAAAACTGTATCGTTTTTGCAGATTGCCCCCAAAGGGCGTTTGCGGACAAGGTTAGTACCGCTATAACGAAGATTCGTACTATTACCATTTGATGTGTATAGTTCATGTAATGATTATGCCAATATTTCTCGTATAACTTCGCCTTCTACATCGGTCAACCTAAAGGGCCTACCCTGAAAGTCATAGGTAAATTGCTCGTGGTTAAAGCCTAACAAATGTAATATTGTGGCATGTACATCATGAACGGAGACCCTGCCATCTACCCCTGCAAAACCAATACTGTCGGTTGTGCCGTGGGAAGCTCCTTTTTTAATGCCCCCACCGGCCATCCACATGGTGAAGGCATCGCCATGGTGATCACGGCCTTTAAAGCCCATTGTTTTTCCTTCCCGATTTTCTTGCATGGGCGTTCTACCAAACTCACCGCCCCAGACCACTAAGGTGTCGTCTAACAATCCTCGTTGTTTTAGGTCTAACAGTAAGGCGGTCATGGGTCGGTCTATTTCCCTACATTTATTCTTCAACCCTAAATCTACAGCTGTGCTTGGGTCCGTACCGTGGGCATCCCATCCCCAGTCGAACAATTGTACAAATCGTACACCGTCCTCTACCAACTTACGTGCCAAGAGACAGTTATTGGCAAAGGATTCCTTGCCCGGTTCTATGCCGTACATTTCCTTAATATGTTCCGGTTCATTGTTGATGTTCATGACCTCCGGAACCGCAATTTGCATACGATACGCCATTTCATATTGGTTGATGCGCGCCAAAATTTCCGGGTCGGCATATTTAGCATATTCCTTTTTATTGATCTCGTTGATCGCTTTGATGGTATTCTTTTTTAAATCCCTAGAAATACCTTCGGGGTCTTCTATATAGAGTACCGGGTCTCCTTTAGAGCGGCATTGCACCCCTTGGTAGACCGATGGTAAAAAGCCGCTTCCCCAAACACTTTTTCCGGCACTTGGGGCCTTACCGCCAGAGGTAAGTACCACAAAACCGGGTAAGTTCTGATTTTCTGAACCCAAACCGTACGTAACCCATGATCCTATACTGGGCCTACCTAAACGCGGACTGCCGGTATGCATGAACAATTGTGCGGGACCGTGGTTAAACTGATCTGTGTGGACCGCTTTTAGAAAGGCTACTTCATCCACTACCTTTTTAAAATGGGGCAGGTTGTCCGAGACCCAATTCCCCGATTCGCCTTCTTGCTTAAAAGTAGCCTGTGGACCCAGTAATTTTGGAGTACCACGAATAAAGGCAAACTTTTTGCCTTCCAAAAAGGATTGCGGACATGCTTGATCGTTTAATTTGGCCAGTTCCGGCTTATAATCGAACATTTCTAATTGCGACGGTGCGCCCGCCATATGCAGATAGATGACATTTTTGACCTTGGGCGAAAAAGGTGGCGGTAGGGTCGCCAAAGGGTTGAGGTCACGTTCGGTAAATCCGTTGGCCAAGCTGGCCGTTGCTTTTTGTGAGCTCAAGGGGTCGCACCCCATAAAAATGGAACCTAAAGCCAGACCGCCCATGCCCGTGGCACATTGTTTAATAAAATGTCTTCGGGTATTGGTGGCTACGTCCCGTTGTAATTTTTCTGCAATAAGTCGATCTACATTAGTTTTCATGATGATACATTTTGATGTAGGGCTTAGGCCTTGGTTAAAAATTCGTCCAGATTCATAATCGCATTCGCTACCACGGTCAAGGCGGCGAGTTTGGGCGTTACTTTTTGGTCTAGCCCCATAAAAACCGTGTCTTGGTTGCTGGCATCGGAGAATTCATGATAGGCCTGTTCATATAATTCGTTCAGTACCCGTAGTTCTTCTTCATCCAATTTAGATAAGGTTGCTTTTTCATACGCTTTTGAAATACCTATGGTAATATCATGATGCTGCACAGATTGGGCCAGGGCATAGGCCGCCTCTAGATATACAGGGTCGTTCAAGGTAACCAAGGCCTGTAAAGGGGTATTGGTTACCGTTCTTCTAATAGTGCATACCTCGCGACTACCGGCATCAAAAGTGATGAAGGACGGGTAGGGGCTGGTACGTTTTAAATAGGTGTAGATGGCGCGCCTGTAGGCATCTTCCCCTTTACTCTCTACCCAAGATTCATTACTGTAAACGGACTGCCAAACCCCATCGGGTTGCGGAGGCATAACACCTGGACCGTACATTTTTTTGCTCAACAATCCCGATATGGCAAGTGCCTGGTCCCTAATCTGTTCTGCCGTTAGCCGTACCCTTGGTCCACGGGCGTATAGTTCATTATTTGGGTCTTTTTGATACAATTCCGGTGTAGCAATAGAACTTTGCCGGTACGTGCCACTCATGACCATTTCCTTAATTAACGCTTTCATGCCCCAATGGTGTTCGTGCATAAACTTAAGTGCCAAATAATCTAATAAGGCAGGGTGACTAGGCGGGTCGCTTTGGGTACCCATATCTTCCAAGGAAGCTACAATACCCCTACCAAAAATTTGATGCCACACCCTATTGACCATGGTGCGTGCCGTTAACGGATTTTCCTTGCTGACCAACCATTTGGAAAGTCCCAATCTGTTCTTGGGCCAGGAATCATCAAAATTGTTCAGTATTTGGGGAGTGCCCGGGGCCACGGTGTCCGTCAACATCAACCAATTGCCACGCTCAAAAACTTGGGTGGTTCTGGCCATATTGGCCTTGTTTTCTATCATTATGGGCACAGTGGGCGTTCTGGTATTCAAAAGATTTAAAAATAAGGTGTTTATTTTTTCATACCCCGGACTATTTTTTCCGGGGATATCTTTTAAAAATGCCAACCATGTAATATGACTGGTTGATACCTGTGGGGCAATGGCATTGTTATCGGCCTCAAAGTATAGGTCTACCATTTCCTGAAGGGGCTCAAAAGGTATCTTCGCAACAATATTTCTCTTGGTATTACCTACCTTAAAGCGGCTCAATATGGCACCATTGGCATTGTTTTTCCTTATAGTGATGGTGGTGCCTTCCATAAAGCCTCTATAATAAAGATACATGGCAGAGGCGCCTTGGGTATCTACATTTTTTAAAACACAGGAACCATCATCCCAAAGGGCCAAATACTTAGTATCCGCCAATTCACCGTTAATAAAGTCCGTGGCGTTATGGGCCAAATATTTTGGTTCCAAAAAGGATAGGAAATCAGCATAATTTCGGGCCTCTTCCTGAGTGCCGTGGGTACGCACCCAGGTTATGATTTCTTCTTTTTGTTGTTCTTGGGCATCGGTATAAAACCGTAATGTAGGACTATCATCTGGCGTGTCCTCATCCCGTGTGTTATTGAAAAACGCCATAGCCTTGTAATATTCCTCCTGTTTAAAGGGGTCATAGGTATGGCTATGACATTGTACACACTCCATGGTGGTACTTTGCCAAACGGAAAAAGTGGTATTTACACGGTCAAGAACAGAAGCAACCCTAAACTCTTCATCTTCCGTACCGCCTTCATCGTTGTTCATGGTATTCCTGTGAAATGCAGTAGCGATCAATTGATCTACGGGTTCCGGTAGTAAGTCGCCGGCCAATTGTTCCGTAGTAAACTGGTCAAACGGCATATCATTGTTAAAGGCCTTAATGACCCAATCCCGATACCGCCATATATGTCGCCCCTTATCTTTTTCATATCCTTTGGTATCCGCATAGCGAGCTAAATCTAACCACCAACTGGCCCATTTTTCACCAAAGGCGGATTGTGCCAATAGGGTATCTACCGCTTCCTCATACGTAGTCTTACCGGAAACAAATGAGGAAAACAGGGTATTGGAAGGGGGTAGTCCCGTAAGGTCTAAGGCTAGCCGTCTTAGTAATACATGGGGTTCTGCAGGTGGGTTAGGGCTAAGGGTATCGGCAGCTAGTTTGGTTAAAATAAAGCGGTCAATATCATTTTGGAGAAAAGGTGCGGTTTCAAAATCGATAATTCCCGCTTGTTCGGTCATGGCGGGAACCGTTACTTTTTCCGGAAGGGTATAGGCCCAATGCTGGCCCCATTCCGCCCCTTGCTCTACCCATTGGGTCAGTAGTTCAATTTCTACGGTGGTCAGTGGGGGTTTTTCATAAGGCATTCTAAGCTCTGGGTCGTCTGTCTTTAGACGTTTTATAAATTCACTCCCATTTGCATCCCCAGGTATAATGGACGGTTTTCCGGACGCGGTAACGGCGAAGGCATCTTCCTTAAAGAGTAGGCTAAATTCACCGCTCTTTTTAACACCACCATGGCAGGTAATGCATTTATTGTTTAAAATGGGTTTGATCTGGCTGCTAAAATCCACTTTGTTGGAATTGCTATTGCAGGAAATTAGCGCTGTAACAAGGGAAAGAAAGAGATATTTATATAGCCTTTGTGTTGGATGCATTGCTGTCAAAAAAAATTATAGTTCTTCGGCCATAGTATTTGTACGGGCCAAGGATTTTGTATGCATTATTAATATTAAGAATTTTAAGTGAATTTGAAGTGTAATATCTACAATTATATGTGAGAAAATGAATTATTTAACACAATTCATAAATTTTATTGAACCATTTTTTAGGCTATATCTTTATGGTCAAGATATTTTTTTAAGTCATTTTAAATGTACACCAAATAATGAGATAAAAATATTGGAGGAGGTTGTTGACTAACGCTTTACTTATTAAATAGTTACCATTGTTCTGGAATATGCGAAAATCTACAACGTTATCGTGCATTTTAGCGAAAAAACACTTTCTTAAAACATTTTTTTAGTATAAATTGTAAACTTTTCGTAAGTTTTAGATTGTTAAATTATTTAACATTTAGATTATATGTAATTATTAAGACACTTTGCTATGAAAATTAATTCGGTTTGTATTATTGACGATGATCCTATTTGTGTGTATGGCACCAAAATTTTATTGAACCATAACAATTATTTTGGTTCCGATATTACGGTTTATGATGACGGTTATGAAGCTTTGGTCAATCTTACGTCCCTTGCGGAAAAAGGAGAAAGATTGCCTGAAGTTATTTTTCTGGATTTGAATATGCCGGTTATGAACGGGTGGGAATTTTTGGATAAATTTCAAACATTACCATTGGAAGTTAAGCCACAAGTATTCATTGTAAGCTCCTATATAGGGTTAGATGAAATAGAAAAAAGTAAGCGCTATAGCTTGGTAAGGGATTTTATTACAAAACCATTGTTATCAGATACCTTACTTAAAATATATAATAGTCTCAACAAAAACCCTCCTATTGCAAGTTAAGGGCCATTTTGAGCTTTAAAATTGGGTATGCCTTAGTAGATAGCAACGTACTTTTAATACCGATAGAAACTAAAAACTGGTTTTGATCAATATGTATTGGAATTACATATTAGGACGCTATAAAACCAATCCCGAAAAAGTTGAATATTCCTAATTAAGTAGTTCCTTCTTTTTAAATAGAATAAAAAGTATCCCATCTACCTTTACATGTAAATTCTTTCTTAAAATGGTAAAGGCTTTGGTAATATGTCCTTCAACGGTTTTAACGGATATATTTAAATATTCTGAAATTTCAATATTGGTAAGACCTTCTTGCTTGCTTAATAAGAATGACTGTTTACACTTGGGAGGAAGGTTTTCAATCTCTACTTTTATTTGTTTTATAAGTTTATCTAGAGCGTTAGTGTCTTCTTGTACGTATTCGTTTATAGTTTCTATTTGAATTTTTTCCAAGGAATATACACGTCTTTCTTTTCTGTATTGTTCAATAAATTTGTTGTAGACAGATTTGTATAAGTAATTGGACAGGTTGGTCTTGATATCCAATTTTTTTCTTTTTTTCCAAATTTTTATAAATACGTTTTGAACAATATCTTCGGACAGTTCAACATCTTTTATTAAACCAAAGGCATACGCACATAACTTTTGATGATAGGTGTCTACCAGGTATTTATATGCTTCTGACTCGCCTTTTTTTAATGCTTTAATTAAAATCTCCGTACTGTTATAGGCGTGTTTCATTTTCGGTTTTTGGTAGTTATTTTGGTATTTAATTATCAAAATATGAAAAAAAGTATCAAAAAAGCAAGGGTGTCGTAAAATTATAACGTCTATAATGTAAGAGATACACTTTTAATGGCGCGCAAAATAAAAATAATAATAGCAAAATACTTTAGTAGAGAGGCTACAGAAACAGATTTGGATGAATTGAGGAATTGGGTGAAAGAACCTAAAAATGAATCTGAGTTTAATACGCTAGTTAAAATCAATCATGCAATTGATATAAATGTGAAGAAATTTAATTCAGAAGATTCAAAAAAGAAATTGCTTACCTATATAGCACAGGATAAAAAGCGCACTATATTCAAATCAACCACAACTGTTCTTAAATATGCCGCAATACTGGTGCTATTTTTTGGTTTGGGATATGCGTATAAAGCTACTTTTATCGACAAAGAAAAATTAAGTAACCCTATTACAGGTACGGTAGTTGGTAGTCAAGAAGATAGTATTCTTATTGGTACGGATAAGGCTATACTTACTTTAAGTGATGGTTCTCAAGTTGCTTTGGAGAAAGGTAAGCAGGTAAATGTTACTAGTGCAAAAAGCACGGGAAATAAATTAATTTATAATCCTGTTAAAACCAGTGCGGCCAGGTTAATTTATAATTATTTGACCATTCCTAAAGGGGGGCAGTTTCAGATAGAACTATCTGACGGTACCGTGGTTTGGCTAAATTCAGATAGCCAGTTAAAATATCCAGTAGAATTTATTGAGGGAGAAGAACGTGCGGTAGAGCTTGTGTACGGCGAAGCTTATTTTGAGGTAACCCCTAGTACCGATCATAACGGCGCAAAGTTTTTGGTCAAGAACAAATATCAGGAAATTGAGGTATTGGGTACGGAGTTCAATATTAAGGCCTATGCAAATGAAGAGGCCATATATACCACTTTAGTGGGCGGTAAGGTAACCATAGAAAATAATGGGGACAAGGTGTTTTTAACGCCTGATCAACAAGCGGTATTAAACTTAAATGATCATAAAGTTCATATTTCTAAAATTGATGCCGCCAACGAAATTGCTTGGATAAAAGGGGTGTTTAGTTTTAAAGGAAAAACATTATTTGAAATTGCAAAAGTGTTGGAGCGCTGGTACGATATTGATATCATTTTTAAAAAGCAAGAACTTGGTTCTATGAAATTTAATGGGGTTTTAAGAAAAACGGAACCTATAGAAACAATTATGAAAAGTATACTATCAACCAATACCATAAATGCCTATGATATAAAGAACAAAACCATAACTATACAGTAATAGCGTAAGGGGATAAGGTCAATTCTTGGCAGTACATGACGTTTACCCCCTTTTTTTAACTGATTAAAAAGTAATTAACCAACCAATACAAATTTATGAATATTATACGAACTAAAAAGACTACCAATGGTATGGTGGTCTTACTCAAGCATACCATGAGAGCATTCATATTTCTGCTATGTACTAGCGTTTTTGCTATACATTCAAATGAAGTTTTTTCTCAGAATAAGTTAATTCCTATTAATGAGAATATGGAGGTCAGTGTAGACGAGGTTTTTAACCTTTTAAGAGAATACACGGATTATACCTTTATTTACCCTGAGCATATGTTTGCCAATGCCCCTAAAATAACCCTTAAGAAGGGCAAAATTAGGGCAAACAAACTTATAGAGATTTGTTTAACCCAACTAGATGAAGGTTTTGAATTTGTGCTAGATGGTAATACGATTACCTTAAGAAAACCCAAGGTAAAACGTACAAAACAAATACAAACCATTACCGGATCTGTAACAGATGAAAAAGGGGTGCCTTTACCAGGTGCTTCTGTATTGGAAAAGGGAACACTAAATGGAACACAAACAGATTTTGATGGTAACTTCTCAATAGAATTAACAGCGCCGGGTGCAACCCTATTAATTTCTTATGTTGGCTTTTTACCACAAGAAATTTTAATTCAAAATCAAACAGAACTAAGGGTAAAACTTGTTGAAGATGCCGCAAAATTAGACGAGGTTGTGGTTGTTGGCTACGGTACGGCAAGAAAAAAAGATATTACCGGATCAGTAATTTCCAAGAATTTGGAAGATTCACCTGAAGCAAAATTACCAACTACCAATGTACTACAAGCATTAAGGGGCATGTCTGGTGTTAACGTGGGTATACAAAATTCACCAGGTACCAACCCTAGTTTAATTGTTAGGGGGCAAAATTCTATAAATGGCTCCAATGACCCTTTAATTGTTCTGGACGGTATTGTGTATTTAGGAAATCTAGCCTATATAAATCCGCAAGATATTGCAAAGATAGATGTGCTTAAAGATGCATCTGCAACAGCGGTCTATGGTTCCAGGGCAGCAAATGGTGTTATCGTGATTACTACTAAAAAAGGTAAAAATGGAAAAGCCAAAATAGCTTATGCAACTTCATTTGGCTTTAATACCTGGAAAAATAAGTTTGATGTCATGGATACTGATCGCTGGGTGGAGAAATTTGTTGACCAACATGGATTGGACTCTGCTGATGATATTGTTTTTGATGACTTAACGCCTACAGAAAATTTAAGGCAAGGGGTAGATACCAATTGGATGGACTTGATTTCTCGCCAAGGCTTTTTTCAAAACCATCAAGTAGATGTTTCCGGTAGCTCTGAAAAATTCAATTATTATATTTCCGGTGGTTACAATGAATCTGAAGGTGTCATCATTGGTGATGATTTTAATAGAATTTCCATCAATTCTAAATTAGATGCGAACATAACAGATTGGTTAACCGTAGGTATTAATGGTAGTTATAATAGATCAGATTACTCTGGTATACAGGCAGATGTTGGTTTAGCCACTCTTTCGCTACCTATTGGGTATCCTTATCGTTATCAAGGTATGCCTTATGACGTAAGTTCAAACTCAGGTACGGCATTGGAGCGTTGGCCTGTGGGACAGTCCATACAAAATCCACTGTGGGGTACGGACGGTACCATAGATGATGTAAATGTCAATAATTTTTTTAGGGTGGCCACCTATGCAAATATTGAAATTCCACAGATAGAAGGACTATCCTATAGAATAAATTATGCGGCTTTTACCAATGATAGAACACAAGATCAGTTTTATTATGAAGATTACTTTATTCCAGAAGTGGCAACGGATTTTTATTTTGAACGCTATGACGATGCTGAAATCCAAAAATTGTTGTCGCAAGCAAACGGATCTAATAATAAGAGGGTTGACTATAATTATGTGCTGGATAATATTGTTGATTATAAACGGCAATTAGGAGATCACTTTGTAGGTGCAACTTTGGTAGCAACAAGAGATTATACCTCGTTGAAAGAATCTAGCGTAAGGGGGAACGATTTTTCCGCTGCAGGGAGTACGGTTCTTGGGGTAGATGGGCTACAAAAAGCTGCCAATATCATATACTCTAAAAATATTACGGAGAGGGCCAATGTTGGTTATTTGGCTAGATTGAACTACGCCTTTAAAGATCGTTATAATCTAACGGGATCGGTTAGGAGAGATGGAGCATCGGTCTTTGGAAAGGATAAAAAATGGGGAACTTTCGCATCTATAGGGGCCGCTTGGACCGTTACGGAAGAAAATTTCCTAAAGGACAATGATTTTATTAATTATTTTAAATTAAAGGCATCCTACGGACAAAATGGTAACCAAGGGGTTAATCCGTATGCCACATTAAGTAGGGTGGCAAGTGGTTCTGATGGAGGTATTAGATATGAATTTGGCGACAATCCATCGCAGATACTGTATGGTATTGCCGTTAATAATCTGGCAAATTCAGAATTAGGATGGGAGCGCACCACATCTTTCAATGCAGGATTTTCTTCTGCTTTTTTGAAAAATAGAGTATTCCTTGATTTAGATATGTACTTTTCTAAAACAACCGATCAAATATTTACCCGTAACATTCCCATTATGACGGGGTTTTCGTCTATAATCACCAGTTTGGGCCAAGTGGATAACAATGGTATTGAGGTTAACCTAAGGACTTTAAATATAGATAAGGAAGACATAACATGGCAAAGTAATTTTTCTTTTTGGCAGAATAGAAATATTGTGAACAGTTTATATGGAGATGATGTAGATGGTGATGGTGTTGAAGATGATGATATTGCCAACAGTCTTTTTATAGGAAAATCTTTAGGCGCTATTTATGGCTATGAATATATAGGTGTGGTACAAACAGATGATACGGATTATATAGCGAACAACACCGCCTCTCCCGGTGACCCCATGTTTAGGGACTTAAATGGAGACGGTATTATAGATGCGGATAATGACCGTAAGATTTTGGGCTTTAGAAAACCAAATTTCATGATGACCTTGGCAAATACGTTTACCTATAAAAACTTTACACTATATGCTTTGCTTACCGGAACATTTGGCGGTGGTAAGGATAATTTCTATCAAAGAGAGAACCCACGGTACAACTCATTTGGTGGCAGGTTTGATGCCAATGAAGTGGACCATGATTGGTGGACACCGGAGAACAATAGTGAAGAGTTTATAAGATCCAATTATTTAGGAAATCGTTATGCAGGTCTACAGTCCAGAGGGTTCGTAAGATTGCAAGATGTTACCTTTTCGTTTGCAATGCCTCAGCAATTATTGGATAAAATAGGGTTCAGCAAAATGGAGTTTTTTGCGAGTGCCAAGAATCTTTTTGTTATTACAGATTGGTTTGGTGGCGGGGATCCAGAGTTTGAATCTGCAAATCCATTTGTTAGGGGTATACGTCCTTTTGATAATGTTAGTCCAGTGCCAACCACAATAACACTAGGTATTAATACTAGTTTTTAATATAAAATATATAAGTATGAAAGCGAATAAAATTATATTTTTTCTCATGATACCGTGCTTGCTCATTGTAAGTTGTAATGATGAGGAATTTTTAACAGAAGAACCTAAAACTTTTAATACCATAGACAATATTTTCTCATCCTCTGCGCAGGTGGATCAATTGTTGGTTACCTTATATAAAGACTTTAGAAATTTAAGGGTCTTTAACTGGCAAAGTAAAGGTCATGGTACGGATGTGTACGATTCACCTGAATTTAGATTAGGCGATAGTTTTACAGATTATAGTAGAATTAATGCCCAAAGTGGTCAGTTTAATACATTTTATGAATTCTATTATAGAGTAATTTCTAGGGCCAACACCGTTTTAGAGGTTGCAGATAGAGAGAATATTAATTGGCCATCTGAAGAAGAGCGTTTGTATGCCATTGCGCAGGCAAAATTCTTTAGAGGATATGCCTATGGATCATTGGCAGAACTATTTGGCGGAGTGCCTTTGGTGCAGGAAGTATTTGATCAGCCAAAATTTGATTTTGAAAGAGCAACAAGGGAAGAAACCTATAGATTCGCGATCAATGACCTGGAGTCTATCTTAATGGATTTGCCGGAAACCACAACGCAAGACGGTAGGGTGGTCAGAGGTGCTGCTCAGCATTATTTAAGTGAGTTTTATTTGGCGGTAGGTACATTGACCGGTAGCGATCAAGATTTTACATCTTCGGTAGCATATGCCTCTGATGTTATTGATGGTGGTGTGTATTCTTTGATGACTGCGCGTTTTGGTGAAAGAATGGATGAGGCCGATAAGGATGTTTGGTGGGACCTCTTTAGAATTAACAATGTAAATTATAACGATGGTAACAGGGAATGTATTTGGAGTATACAAATAGATTTTGATGCCTTTGTTGCAGAGGATGGTGATGCGGTTTTAAGCTACCCTAGAATGTTTTCTCCTGTATATAGAGCTATACCGGGAGTTACTGGTGTTGCCGAAGATGTAGGAGGACGTGGCGTTGCATTTATTGCGCCAACCGATTATGTGCAAAATTTAATTTGGGACCCGGCCATTTCTGATAACGATCAAAGGAATGCTCCCCATAATATTAGAAGAACCATTTTGTATAATGATGAGTCGTACCCAGCGGATAATCCTGGATCATTAATTGGGCAAGAAGTGCCCCAGGATACAATTGCAAAAGCAAACGAAGGTAATGGTTGGATCTACCCCATCTTTGAAAAATTAACCACAGATGAGTTTGTTGGTCTGGATCAAGGAGAAAACAGAAGTAATCTCTTTAGGGATGAATATGCCATAAGGCTAGCGGAAACTTATTTGTTAAGAGCGGAAGCATACCATCGCTTGGGTAACAATGAACAGGCCGCAAATGATATTAATATCATTAGAAGTAGGGCGCAATGTACTTATTTGATAAGTGCTGCTGAGGTGAATATAGATTTTATTCTTGATGAAAGAGCCAGAGAATTACTTGCAGAAGAAAGTAGATGGCATACCTTGTTAAGGATGGGCGGTACGGTTGCGGTAGATAGAATACGTGAATTCTCTACATTGCCCCATGCCGCAACCTCCTTAAATTTTGACTATAATTTGTGGCCCATACCACAAACTGTTATAGATAGAAATTCTGGTAATGTTTTAGAACAAAATCCAGGGTGGAGTAATCGTTAAATTGTTGAGTTAGTTTTTATAAAAGAGTCTGTCCATTATTTTAGGTTATATGGCAGGCTCTTTTTAATATGTAATGCCACCTTTCCAGTAAATTTTTACATTACTTTTAAGTGGTTGTATTTTTATTTAAATAGTAAGAAAAATGAAAGTGATTAAAAAAGTGGCCATAGGTCTATTTTGTGTTTTAGCATCAGCCTTTATATACGCGCAAAAAACATTAGCTCCAGTAAATTTACGTTGTGATCTCTTGGAACACACCGATCAAGTTTTTGTCAATGGAAAATTATCGCATATTGCATTAACTGATATTGACAACCTTATAGAGCCAGTTCAACTAGCGACCATCAACAGCAAGCAGCCTACCTTTTCATGGGCCTTACAAAATGACCCTATTGGTGGTATGCAAACTGCTTACCAAATCCAAGTAGCCACATCGGTAGCGGCATTACAAAACAATACGGCCAATATGTGGGATAGTCAACAGCAATTAGCTAAAACTGCAATGGCCAAATACGCCGGACAACCACTTGATGTACATACCACATATTTTTGGCGTGTAAGGGTGTGGACCAACACTACGGAAGCATCGGAATGGTCACAGATTAAAGGGTTTAGAACTGGGTCTGAATTAAAGGCGTATGATAGTGCGCAATACCCATTGGTGACAACGACACAAACCCCCGTTGCGGAGAAGCAAATAAATGAAAGCTTACGCTTTTATGATTTTGGGAAGGCCGCATTTGGTAGGATAGAGGTAACCATAGATTCTAAAAAGATAAATGATTCGTTGACCGTAGCTTTTGGGGAAGTGTTAAATGCGGAAAACAGGTTGGAGGCGGAACCGGGTGGTTCGCGCAGATATCGCTCGGTAACAATACCTCTTAAACAAGGAGTGTATACCTATAGCATCAATATAGAAAAGGATCCTAGAAATACAAGGCCGGAAGCCGTACTGATGCCCGCGTATATTGGTGATGTTTATCCATTCAGGTATTGCGAGATACAGGGCAGCAGTTCCATAGTACATATAGAAAGAATAATGGCTACCTACGTATTTAACGAGTATAGCTCTCACTTTGAATCATCAAATTCTTTGTTGAACGATATCTGGGAATTTTGTAAATATTCCATAAAGGCAACCAGTTTTACGGGGGCATATGTAGATGGGGACCGTGAGCGTATACCTTATGAAGCAGATGCGTATATTAATCAGTTAAGTCACTACGGGGTTGACAATGAATATACCATGTCCCGTAAAAGCCAAGAGTACATGTTATTTAATGCCACATGGCCTACGGAATGGATTTTGACATCGGTCCTAATGGCCTATCAAGATTATATGTATACGGGCAACAGCGATTTTCTTGAACATTATTATGACGAACTGCAAAAGAAAAGTTTGACCATGCTTGCCGATAAAGACGGATTAATTAGTACAAGAACCGGTAAGTTGACCAAAGAAGTACACCAGGCCGTTCACTATAATGATGAAAATAAATCATTGCGTGATATCGTAGACTGGCCCCATAAAGGAATTTTAGGCTTGAGTGATGATGATACCGGCGAGACCGACGGATTTGTGTTTACCGATTATAATGCGGTGGTAAACGCCTATTATAATGCCTCATTACAGGCAATGGCTCAAATTGCCAAAGTAGTCGGTAATACTGAGGATAGTGAAAATTACAGCAATTTGGCCAAGGCACACAAAAAAGCGTTCAACGATAATTTTTTGGATAAGGAAAGAGGTAGGTATAGAGATGGGATTTCTACAGATCATAGTGCCTTACATTCCAATATGTTTGCTTTGGCGTTTGATCTTGTGCCTAGAAAGTATGTGGAAAAGGTTACTGCATATACTAAAAGTAGAAAAATGGCCTGTAGTGTGTACGGCTCTCAACATTTACTGGATGCCGTTTACGCAGGGGAAGATGCTGCCTATGGTTTAGAATTGCTGACCTCAAAATCCGATAGGGGTTGGGCACATGCCATTTATGATGTTGGAACAACCATTTCTATGGAAGCATGGGACAATAAATATAAACCCAACCAAGATTGGAACCACGCTTGGGGTGCGGCACCCGCAAATATTATTCCTAGAAGAGTCATGGGAATAGAACCTTTAAAAGCCGGTTTTGAGGAAATAAGGATAAAACCGCAAATTGGAAATTTAGAATGGGCCAGTATAAAACACCCTACCATAAAGGGTACTATTGCGGTAGATATACGTAACGATGCTTCAGAAGGGTTAGCCATGTCCGTTGTGGTACCGGCCAACACGATATCAGAAATTTGGGTGCCGGCAAAAAAGAATGAAAAAGTGTTACGCATGAACAATAAACGGGTGAAAGCAGCACGTATCAGGAATTTTCTAGTGGTTAAGAACGTGAGGCCCGGCACCTATAAATTTACTTTGAAGTAATTTATTTCGAACCTTATGTTTCTTATGAACTAATTAGTGTAAGTGCGGGTAAATGCAATCTTTGTAACATTTGAACAGGCGGAAAGTTTTAAGATACACGCCTTATTTTTTAACTCAAACATATGTATTAGATAACAAAGTGATAACATTAAAAAAGTTACTAATAGTAAATAAATACGGAATTTTGATGTGATTATTTACTATTAGTAAACAAATGTTACGTGTTCAAGATTTCTAAAATAAATATGACCGTACTTCTGAACGGAGCTTTTGCTTCATTCGGACTCTACTTTTGTATGTACGCTTTTAGAAAGCCTTTCTCTGTAGCAACATTCGATGGTCAATTTTTATTCGGTATCGATTATAAAATCCTTCTCATTCTGGCTCAGGTAGTGGGGTATATGCTTTCTAAGTTTATTGGTATTCGGGTGGTTTCAAGTTTAAAGGCACAGCATAGAGTGGCCTACCTAACGGGTATGATACTATTTGCAGAGCTGACACTTGTTTTATTCGGACTATTGCCAAAACCTTATAATTTCATCCTTTTTTTCTTCAACGGACTCTCCTTAGGGATGATTTGGGGAATTACCTTTTCTTATTTAGAAGGTAGAAAAATGACCGAAATCCTAAGTATTATTCTATGCTCAAGTTTTATAGTTTCTAGTGGAGCGGTGAAATCTGTTGGGTTGTGGCTAATGACCACTTATGCCATTTCCGAATTTTGGATGCCGGCTGTAACCGGAGCGATCTTTTTACTTCCGTTTTTTATATGCCTGTATTTTTTAAAGAAATTACCACCGCCAACGACCGAAGATATTAGTCTTAGGAAAAAGAGAAAACCAATGTGTGCGGCAGACCGCAAGCAGGTGTTCAAAAGATTTTCTTTTCCCATCATAATTTTAGTGGTCTTTTATACCGCGCTTACGGCATTGCGAGATTTTAGGGATAATTTTTCTAGGGAATTATGGGACAGCGTAGGCTATGCCGGTGATGCTTCTATCTATACCTTGGCAGAACTGCCCATTGCATTTTTAGTCTTGTTGGTACTGGGGTTGTTCGGTTTGGTGAAAAATAATTTTAAGGCATTTATGGGTTTCCATTTCTTGTTGATATTGGCAAGTATACTTGTGGGTGTTTCTACCTTTTTATTTCAGCACGGTGCGATGTCTCCCGTTTATTGGATGGTGCTCATAGGCTTCGGGCTGTATGCCTGCTATGTTCCTTTCAACTGTATATTTTTTGATAGAATGATAGCAACATTTAAAATTAAAGGTAACGCTGGCTACCTTATTTACATTGCTGATTCTTTCGGCTATTTGGGCAGTATGGCTGTGCTGCTCTATAAAAATTTTGGACAACCCAACAGTTCATGGCTTCAGTTTTTTGTAAATGCTACCTACTGTATTGCATTTTTGGGCGTTGGTGTTTCCGTAGTGTCAATGTTTTATTTTCAAAAGAAATACAAGCAAGATAATTCTAGTTTCCATTTTAAAATACCTATGGTTAATGGCAGATATTGAGTATGATTTAGTTGTAGTTGGTGGTGGTGTATTGGGTACATTTCATGCCTATCACGCTATGAAAAAAGGATTAAAAGTGGCTTTGCTCGAGAAAGATGCCATGCCCAAAGGGGCAACCGTTCGAAATTTTGGGCAGGTAGTGCCATCTGGCATGAATACGAAGTGGCAGCAGTACGGGCGTAAAAGTTTAAAGATTTATAAGAAAATTCACGCCAAATTCGATATTTCGGTACGTCAAGAAGGTTCTATTTATTTGGCTTCCAACGATGAGGAAGTTCAGCTTATAGAAGAGTTAAAGGAAATAAATCGTGCCAATGATTACACATCCATACTATTTACAAAGACGGAATGTCTTAGAAAATATCCCGGACTAAACGAACAATATGTAAAAGCGGGCTTATTTTTTCCGGAGGAAATTACCGTAGAACCCCGTACCATGATCGGTCGTGTACATAAGTATATAAAGAAAAAGGGTGTCAGTATTTTTTACAAAGCCAAAGTTATTGAATGCAACGCGCTAAATAACGAGGTAAGTACACAATTGGCCAATGGTAGAATGCTGTTGTCTTCTAAAGTGATTATCTGTAATGGGAGTGATTTTAAAACCTTGTATCCAGAGATGTTTGCTACCAGCGATTTAGAAATTTCTAAGTTGCAAATGATGAAGACGAAATCACAGGGCGATTATAAAATTAGTGGTTCTATTTTAACGGGACTTTCCATTAGAAGATATGAGGCTTTTGCAGAATGTCCGTCATATTTAAAAATCAAATCCAAAGAACCATTGGATAGTTTAGAGAAAAAATGGGGTGTACACATCTTGTTTAAACAAGCTATGGATGGCGGTGTAATTCTGGGGGATTCTCACGAATATGCCGATGCCGATAGTATAGATGATCTTGGGTTTGACCTAAATATGGATATTGATAATCTAATGCTGTCAAAAGCCAAAGAAATTTTCAGCTTACCTACTTATGAAATAGAACAACGCTGGTTCGGTATGTATTCGCAATGTAAAAACGCCGATATTTATGAGCGTACCATTGATAGAAATATACATATCATAACCGGTATTGGCGGCAAGGGAATGACGGGCAGTGCCGGTTTTTCAAAACATAACATTCAACAACTTTTTAATATTTAACATGCATACAATTAAATTGGCCGTATTTGATATGGCAGGTACCGTTGTCAATGAAGACAATGTGGTATACAAGACCTTACAGAAAGCTATTAATGAAAGAGGATTTCAAGTGACTTTGGATTTTGTCTTGGAACACGGTGCCGGTAAAGAAAAACATCAAGCTATAAAAGATATAATTAAGGCGGATATTGGTAGTGTTGATGCAGATATGGCAGCTTCCATTTTTGAAGATTTTAAAGTATTGCTGGGTAAGGCTTATGAGCAATTGGAGGTTGATAGTTATGACGGGGTAGAGGACTTGCTGCTAACCTTAAAGGAGAAGGGAATAAAAGTGGCTTTGAATACCGGTTATGATACCCAAACAGCCCAGTTGTTATTAGATAAAATGAATTGGGTGGAAGGGAAACAATATGATGTTTTAGTAACTGCAGATGACGTAGTTCTTGGTAGGCCTAATCCAGATATGATCGTTGAGGCCATGATGAAACTTAACGTGCAACAAGAAGAGTTGGTGTTAAAGGCAGGTGATTCCATTATTGATATAGAAGAAGGTAAGAATGCAAACTGCGGCATAACTATAGGTGTTACTACCGGTGCACATACCAGACAACAGTTGCTCAGTGCAAACCCCACTCATGTTTTAGATAGCTTGACCGAATTAAAACAGTTGTTATTGCCATCATAAAGAATAAAATGAAAATAAAAAAAGCCACTAATTGTGGCTTTTTTTATTTGAATTCTGTGGTTAACTATATAAAAAAATAGAGCACTAACATAGTTGCCGTGCTATGGCTTCTATTTTCGGGTACATGGGCAATTCTACCATCAAAGAAAATAGAATCCCCTTCTTTTATAAGTACTTCTTCTTCGTCTATAATGTAGTAACATTCTCCCGAGAGCATGTATTTGAATTCGTAGGCATCGGTTTTCACCTTATCTCTTTTAGAATTTGGATGCACGTGTAGCAATACGGCTTCAAACCCCAGGCTGTTCAGTTGTTTTCCGAAAATAAAGGAATACGAAAATCCTATGGCATCGTCTTCCTTTTCAATAAAAGTATTGTCCTCTTTTCGGGAAACAATAAAATTGGCACCGTTAGATTGTGGTAGCCCGCTAAAAAAATCAGTCACCTCTATATCCAAAGAGCTGATAATTTTTAAAAGCACAGGTAAAGAGGGTATCGTTCTTCCATTTTCTATTCTAGAAATGAGTCCGGCAGTGACCCCTGCACGCATGGCAATTTCACTAATAGTCAAATTTCCATTTTTGCGAATTTCCTTTATTCGTTTTCCTATTCCAATAAGGTAATCATCCATTGATAAGTGTTCTCCTACAAACATAATGAAAAATAAAATGTATTGGTTTTTGGTGGGTGGTATGGCTGTTATCACCCATTATAAAGGGGCTTAACATAAAACTTACATTTTGCATATTTGTAAATAATGTTTAACTAACTTTTAGGTAACCTTAGCCTTGCAATGGTTGCAATTGCTTAATATATAATAGGCTTGTCATTGAATTTTCATTTAGATATTTGCTGAACTAACAAACCAAAGTTTACAAATACGAACAAAATGAAAAAAACATTATTAATTACAATGCTTGTTTTCTTAGCAAGTTTTGTAGCACATGCCCAAACGGTTTTTACGGGTACTGTGTTAGATGAAAACCAAGTTCCTTTACCTGGTGCCACAGTGGTAGTGAAAGGAACAACGAACGGAGTTGCTACCGATTTTGATGGTAACTTCAGTATTGAACTAAACAGTTCAGATGACATTTTAGTGGTATCTTATATCGGGTACATTAAGCAGGAGTTTGAAACTGCGAACAAGCTAACTGGTACTATATCACTACAGCCAGATTCTCAACAACTAGATGAGGTTGTGGTTACCGCATTGGGTATAGAAAGAGAGAAAAAATCGTTGGGTTATGCTTCGCAAGAACTGGATAACGATGAAGTTGTTCAGGCAAGGGAGCCCAATTTGTTGAACAGCATGTCCGGTAAAGTTGCCGGTTTGCAAATTACCAACAGCCCAACTGGTTTGGGTGGTTCTGCAAGGGTTTCTATTCGTGGCGATGCTTCTTTGGATATTAATGGTAACTCGCCATTGTTCATTGTAGATGGTACGCCTATTAGTAATGAAATTGTAGGGTCTAGCGGATCTGGTACTCAAAGTGTAGATTATGGTAACGGCGCCGCAGAAATCAATCCTCAGGATATTGAATCGATCAACGTGTTAAAAGGTCCGGCTGCAGCAGCACTTTATGGGTCAAGAGCTGCGAATGGTGCAATTATTATTACGACCAAGAAAGGAACATCTCAAAGCAGTAAACTTGGGGTGTCCTTTAACTCCGGTATTACCATTGAAAATGTTTTGATGTTACCAGATTGGCAAAATGAATATGGTCAAGGTAACAATCAGCAATTTGAGTTTGTTGACGGTAGCGGTTCTGGTATTGCCGATGGTGTTGATGAAAGTTGGGGGCCTCGTTTAGACACCGGACTTATGATCGCACAATTTGATTCGCCAAGAACAGACGGTACTCGTGGTGGCGATACTTTTGTTAGTGATGCCGATATAATTCCAACGCCATGGGTATCTCAACCTGATAATACTAGAGATTTCTTTGAAACGGGAATCACAAAGACCAATAGCATCGCTATTTCTAAAAGTGGAGAAATGGGAAACATGCGTTTGTCTTTTCAGAATTTAGATCAGGAAGGTACCTTACCGAATACGGATTTAAAGAGAAATACTTTGAGCTTTTCCGGTACCATGAACGTATCGGATAAGGTGAAGGTAAATGCCAATATGAATTATGTAAAAACTGACAGTGACAACAGACCTGCGGTTGGTTATGGTACAGAAAGTATTATGTACTTGTTTATCTGGTACGGTCGTCAATTGAATACTAACAATTTGAAAGATTACTGGCAGCCAGGTTTAGAGGGTACGCAGCAGTTCAACTACAACTACAACTACCACGATAACCCTTACTTTACCATGTATGAGAATACAAATGCGCAAGACAAGGATCGTATGTTCGGTAATGTCAGCCTTACCTATGACATCAGCGAAAACTGGAAATTATTATTACGTAGTGGTCGCGATTTCTATAGAGATTTTAGAGTTCGTAAAAGAGCTTTTAGTACGCAGCGTTTCCCATTTGGTACATACCAAGAGGATAATATTTTCTTCGAAGAAAGTAACTCAGATTTCTTATTGAGTTATGATAAGGATTTTGGTGAAAAGTTCAATTTAAATGTTTCTGCAGGTGGAAACCAATTGCGCCAAAAGCAAGATTTCACTAAAAGTGTTGCACCACAATTAATTAACCCTGGGGTATATTCTTTTAACAATAGTAGACAGGCGGTACAGGTAAGTTCTAACAACAGCGAAAAGCGCATCAACAGTTTATATGGGTATGCACGTTTTAGTTATGACAATGTATTGTTCATGGATATTACAGGTAGAAATGATTGGTCTAGTACTTTGCCAGAGGGGAATAACTCTTATTTCTACCCATCGGTGACATTAAGTGGTATTGCCAGTGATATGTTCAATATGCCAGACTGGGTAACGTTTGCGAAAGTAAGGGCTGCTTATGCTGAAGTGGGTAATGATACCGATGCATATAGATTACGTAGCTTTTATCAAAATGAGACTGCTTTTGATAGTTCTACACCCATATTAACGGAATCATCGTTGATACCGAATGCAGATTTAAAACCAGAGATTACAGGTTCTTACGAATTCGGTTTGGATCTACGTTTCTTGCAAAGCAGAATCAATTTAGATCTTACGTATTATGACAGTTCTACTAAAAACCAGATTATCAACATTAGTACAGATATTGCCAGTGGTTATAGCAGTCAATTAATCAATGCCGGTGAGGTTCGTAACTACGGTTTTGAAGCTATTGCGAACTTTGTTCCGGTACTTACAGATAACTTTAAGTGGAGCTCTACCTTCAACTTTGCTACCAACAAAAGTGAAGTAACCGATTTAGGCGATGATATCCAGTTCACCTTAACTTCAGCGAACGGGGCATACATTCAAGCCCGTGAAGGTGGTTCTATCAGTGCGATCTACGGTAGAGGTTTTCAAAGGGTAGAAGATGAGAACAGTGAATTCTTTGGTCAGAAAATTATAAATAATCAAGGTATTCCAGTGCGTACAGATGATTTGGTCTACCAAGGTGATTATGCGCCAGATTTTACTTTGGGCATGCAAAATACATTCAAGTATAAGAATGTTGACCTAGGATTTTTAATCGATACCAGACAAGGTGGTATCGTAGTTTCTAGAACAAAAACCATTGGTAGTACTTCTGGTCAATTGCAAGAAACATTGGAAGGTAGAGAAACAGGTATCGTTGCAGAAGGTGTAGTAAATACCGGTACTGCAGAGAGCCCTAATTATGTTCCAAATACCGTAAATGTAGATGCTAGAACATTTAACAACAGATACTACGAGAGAGATAATGTTGAAGCTGCAAAGTATGATGCTTCTTACACTAAATTACGTGAGGTTTCTTTAGGGTATTCTTTCCCACAGAAAATAATCAACCAATTGCCTATTACCAATGCAAGAATTTCTGTAACAGGTAGAAACTTGATTTTATGGACAGATAACCCACATTTCGACCCTGAAACGGTTGGGGTGTCGGGTGGTACGTTACAACCGGGTATAGAGAATATGTCTTACCCAAGTTCACGTTCGTTTACCTTCAATTTACAGGTTAATTTCTAAGAGTAGAAGAAACTATTAATTAAAGAAATCATGAAAAAAACACTAGTAATTATATGTTCTTTGGTGCTGGCGGTAAGCTGTACCGAAGATTTTGAAACGATCAATATAAACCCTAACTATCCTGCTTCTGCAGAGCCAGGTTTATTATTGCCGGGCGTACAAAGAGAGATGGCTTATAATTGGGGCGATCAAGGTTGGGAAGAAGGTTTTACCGTAGTACAATATGGAGCTAGACTACAGTTTACCAGTGGTGATACCTATAACTGGTCTCCTTCCGGTGATCCTTATGATAACGCATATGCTTCTTTAAGAGATGTGGAAAATATTATTAGGGATACCGAAGCGAACGAAGATGCTCAGAACTATTACGGCGTTGCTTTGGTGATGAAATCTTGGATATATTCTTATGTTACCGATGCTTACGGAGATGTGCCTTACTCAGAAGCTACCATGGGTATTGAGAATGGTAATGTTACTCCTGCTTTTGATGCTCAAAGTGCTATATATGCCGGCATATTGGCAGATTTAGAAACTGCGAACACGGTTTTGACCGATGCCGATAATATTTCAGGTGATATTTTTTACAATGGCGATATTGAAAAATGGAGGAAGTTTGCCAATTCGTTAAGATTGCGTTTGTTAATGAGAATCAGTGATGTGGATAACGCAACCGCAGTTGCTGGTATGACTCAGATTACAAATAACCCTTCTGTATATCCTATTTTTGAGAGTAACGAGGATATGACTGTAGTGGAGTGGAATTCAGATAATCCACAGCCAAAATATAACACACGTAGTGGTAGTTTTGATGAGGTTCGTTTAAGCCAGACTTTAGAAACTCGTTTAAAGGATTTGAACGATAATAGATTGTATGTTTTCGCACAGCCTACTACAGCTTCTGAAAAGGGAATTTTCTCTGAAGATTTTGATGATTATGTAGGTATGCCCAACGGATTGGATGATGAGGCTGCATTAGGCTACAGTCCGTCTGGAAATCCAGATGAGTCCGGATCAAATTTCATTTCCAGATTGGGTATTTTGTTAGGCTGTAGAGCATGTAATCCAGAGCAGGCATCTGCTACCGCTTCACAGACCATTATCATGAGCTATTCTGAATTACAGTTTATTTTGGCAGAGGCTGCGGAAAGAGGATTCATTTCTGCAGGTGATGCGGCAATGTACTATGAAAACGGCATTAGGGCTTCTTTTGAGTATTACACAGAAAGAGTTGCTGCTGGCGGATGGTCAGATATTGCAAACGCTATGCAAGCAACGGATCTTGATGCCTATGTAGCGCAAGATGCCGTAGCTCTTTCGGGCGATACCGATGACAATTTGGCTAAAATAGCACTTCAAAAATGGATTTCTCTTTTCTATACCGGTTTTGAAGGCTGGTCCGATTGGAGAAGAACGGGAATGCCAGAGGTAATTCCTGGTCCCGATGCCGTTAACGATGGTAGGGTACCGGTTCGTTTTCAATATCCAAATTCTGTGAAATCTACGAACAGCGAAAACTACAATGCCGCTGTACAAAGTATGGGTGCAGATGATATTAATACCAAACTTTGGTGGGATGTTGATTAAGCATAGGGTTAAAAAATACACTTCAATTATTGCACTGACCATAGGGATGACCTCCCTATGGTCTTGTGATTATGACAAGTTGGATAATATGGGCACGGAGAATACCCACGTTGTGGTCATCGGTTTTGATGGGTTGAGTCCCGACGGACTCCAGAATGCAGATACGCCTACTTTCGATAAGCTAATGCAAGAAGGTGCATCTACCATGCATGCTAGGGCGGTATTGCCAACAAGTTCAAGCAGCAATTGGGCTTCTATGATTATGGGTGCGGGACCAGAGCAACACGGTATTACTTCCAATTCATGGGAGAAGGATAATTTAGTTTTACCGGCAGTTACGCAGAGCGAGCCGTTTTTATTTCCAAGTATTTTTCATTTGATACGTGAACAACGAAAATCGGAGAAAATAGGAGCCATTTATCATTGGGGCGGTTTTGGTCGCTTATTTGAAAAAAGTGCCGTTGATTTTGACGAAAATCCGGCTACGGAAGAAGAGACTGCCGTAAATGCCAGTAGTCATATCAAAGTGGAACAACCCTTATTTACTTTTATACACTTTGACCATATTGATCACGCAGGTCATGAATTTGGGCATGGTACAAAAGAGTATTACGCTACTGTTGAAAAAGGAGATTCTTTATTGGCAATGGTTATGAAAGCCATAGCGGAATCTGAAATGGCAGACAATACCATGGTCATTATTAGTTCAGATCACGGGGGTACAGGAAAAGGGCATGGTGGTGAATCTATGGATGAAATAGAAATACCATTTATTCTTTGGGGAAAGGGTATTAAAAAGAACTACCAAATTAAATACCCGGTATATCAATACGACAATGCAGCAACCGTAGCTCATGCCTTGAATATAAAAACACCGCGCGCTTGGATAGGTAGACCCGTACTTGAAGCATTTGAGGGCGAAAAAATAGAAGATGATTATCCTGTTTTGGTACAATTGAAGAAACCGGAATTGTCTAATCCGGCAAAAGGCTATGCTGCTGAAGGCGGACTGTTCAATGATTCTGCTGAGCTCATTTTAAAGAATCCGAATGCGGTAGGAGAAGTAAAGTATACATTAGATGGAAATATGCCCAATAGTGATGCTGACACTTTTTCGTCACCCGTAGTGCTTACAGAAAATACGGTGGTTAAAAGTGCTGTTTTTGTAGACGGTACCTTGAGTAGCGGGGTTAAAGAAGCGTATTTCAGAATTAAACCAGTGTCACTTAAAGCTCCAGTTTCTTATGAGGTTTTTCATTTGGATAACCTGTCGTTTATTCCATCCATCGGCAATAGAAAACCAGATGCCACAGGTGCCGTATTCGAATTTTCATCGGAAGAGGTGCGTCAACATATTCAATCGAATACGCTGTTCCGCTTTAAAAGTATACTTGAAATACCTACGGATGATAACTATAATTTTGCCATAAGATCAGATGATGGTAGTCAGTTATTTATTGATGGTGATTTGGTGGTAGATAACGATGGTGACCACGGCGTAAGAACAAAAAACGGAAGCATTGAACTTGAAAAAGGGAAGCATTCCGTTGAGGTACTTTGGTTTAATGGTGGAGGTGACGGTTGGTTGGATGTGTATGTAAAAAGTGATGAAATGCCCAATCAGATTTTGTCGACCAATCTTTTAAGAAACTAACATTGAAAAAGTATAAATACCTCTTAGTTATACAGATTCTTTTGGTATCGGCATTTTGTTATTCTCAGGGTATCGGTAAACATTTACCCAGCTGGGAAGAGGGAATGATGGATATCCACCATATCAATACAGGTAGGGGAGATGCCGCTTTTGCCATTTTACCGGACGGTACTACTTTATTGATCGATGCTGGCGATATGTCTGAGACCCACCCGAGAACTTTGTCGGCAAGAAATGCACCTAGATTGCCAAATACCAATAAAACAGCACCAGAGTGGATCGTTGATTACATGCATCAATTTTTTCCGAAAGGATTTAAAAAACAACTGGATTATGCGCTGATTACACACTATCATGATGATCATTTTGGTGAATTGGATAGTTTAAGGATAAAAGCCGCAAGTGGTGGTTATTGGCTTACCGGTATTACCGAAGTTGGCAATAAGTTTACTATCAATAAAGTGTTGGATAGAGGCTTTACGTACCCCATTAAATTACGTAACCCCGAGATTCAAAATCAAGAAAGGTTTCAAAATGACGCTTATGGTATGGTGCCGACGCTTAAGAACTATTGGAAGTTTTTAGCGGCTGAACAAACTCGAAATGGTTTGGTACACGAGCAATTGATACCAGGGCAAAATAACCAGATCGCTTTGGTGAACAAAGCGAAAAAGTATCCCAATTTTAGTATTCGCAATATTGCCGTAAACGGAACGGTTTGGACAGGGGTGGGTAATGATACGTTGGCTCTTTTTTCAAAAGGGGAATACCCGGGTGAGAATAATTTGAGTACCTGTATTAAAATTAGCTACGGTAAGTTCGATTATTTTACTGGCGGAGATATTAGTGGTGTAAATGGTATTGGTGCTACCGATGATAATTCTGTGGAATCTCATATTGCACCCGTTATTGGAGCGGTAGATGTGGCAACCTTAAATCATCATGGCAATCGTGATTCGCAGAATGATGTCTACGTGCGCACTTTGAGACCACGGGTATGGATTCAACAAAATTGGTCATCAGACCACCCGGGTGATGAAGTATTGAGAAGAATTACATCCAAAGAACTATACCCCGGAGAACGCGACATATTTTCAAACGTCATGTTACAGGCAAATAAAGATGTTATTGGTGGTAGACTGGATCAGTACAAAAGTCAAAATGGTCATATAGTGCTACGCGTATATCCTAATGGAAATAGCTACGCCGTTTTTGTACTTGATGATACCACTGATAAAAGAGAAATAACCGCAAAATTCGGACCGTATGAATCAAGATAAACTACAGAACAAGCGTACCGAAGGCGATATAAACAATACCAAGGCAAGAAATGAGTGGGTTGAAGGTATCACTGATCTTAAGACCTTAAAATTATTGGAAAAAGATGCGCGTTACTTTTTTCATCAAGCATTATCTACTCCGTGCTTAGACGTGCTCGGTAATTGTAACGGTGCACATATAGAAAATATATCTGGTAAGCGCTATCTTGATTTTCATGGTAATAATGTGCATCAATTAGGATTTTCGCATGCTAAATTGGTAAAGCGTTTAACCGAGCAATTACAAGGCTTGTCTTTTTCTACCCGAAGATATACGAATGAGCCTGCTATAAAATTTGCAGAGAAGCTTACCTCCTTACTTCCTTCAGATTTAAATCGGGTATTAATGACCCCAAATGGTAGTTCAGCCATCGGTATTGCCCTAAAACTGGCACGAGCCATTACGGGCAAGTTTAAAGTGGTCTCTTTCTGGGATTCTTTTCATGGCGCATCTTTAGATGCGATCAGTGTTGGTGGTGAAGCGGTTTTTAGGGAGTATATGGGTCCCATGATGCCGGGTGTTGAACGTATTCCGCCACCCGTAACCTATCGTGGAATATTTGAAGGTAATGAAGCCAAATGTTTGGAGCATTTAGAATATGTTTTCGCCAAAGAAGGTGATATTGGAGCCTTTGTTGCCGAAACCGTAAGAAATACCGATGTACAATTACCATCTCTAGGGTTTTGGAAAGAAGCACGTGCCCTGTGCGATAAATATGGGGTGGTACTTATTTTAGACGAAATTCCCATTGCCTTAGGTAGAACAGGTAAAATGTTTGCTTTTGAGCATTATGACATTGAACCCGATATTCTTTGTTTGGGCAAAGGATTGGGCGGCGGAATTTTTCCTCAGGCATGTATCGTTACCAGAGATAGGTATAACACATTCCCAGATATTTCATTGGGTCATTATACCCATGAGAAAAGTCCGTTAGGTGCCATGGCTGCTTTAACTACCTTAGAAATTATAGAAGACGAAAAAATCTTGCATAAGGTTGCCGGTGACTCGTTGAACATGTGTACATCAATGACCATTTTAAAAGAAAAGTACGAACTGATCGGTGATATACGTGGTCGCGGTTTACTGTGGGGTGTTGAGTTAGTTACCGATAGGGAAACAAAAGAAAAGGCGGTACAGCAAGCAGAACAGGTAATGTACGAATGCCTTAAAAACGGATTGAGTTTTAAGGTGTCTGCCGGCAACGTGTTACAGTTGGCGCCAGCTTTGACCATCTCAAGAAAAGAGCTAAAAGAAGCCTTGATAATTTTAGAAAATGCACTGGAAAGTGCGAGTAATTAGATACGTATGAAAACAATAAAATTTAATATATTGGTTGTCCTTTTATGGGGAACTATTCTGAATGCCCAAGAAAAGGCAGCTTTTGTGGTTCGGCCTTATTTACAAGATGCGAACCCTACCGAAATTACCGTTAAGTGGGAGACTTCGTTAGGTGAAGAGAGTGTTGTAGAATATGGCACTTCACCAAAATTGGGAAAAAAGACAAACGGAAATGCTTATGATATTAACTTCAGTACTTCTCGTATTCATGAAGTACACCTAATCGGACTCAAAAGGTTTACTACGTATTATTATCGAGTAAAGACCGGTAAGCTGTTATCCGATATTTATCAGTTTAAAACTCCTCCATTTGCTAGTGATAACGAATCGTTCAACTTTTTGGCAATGAGCGATATGCAAATAGATCATCAGAATCCAGATAAGTTCAATGAAATTGTAAATAAAGGAGTGCTTCCTTTTTTAAAGTCGGAATATGGTAATGACGTGCCAGATGATTTGGCAATGGTATTGATTCCTGGAGATTTAGTGGAGAACGGGGCAAAATATGAGCAATGGCAGAATGACTTTTTTAAGCCCGCGCAAAATCTATTTGCAGAAGTACCCGTGTATCCTGTATTGGGAAATCATGAACGAAACTCCAACTATTATTTCAAGTATTTCAGTCTACCAAAGAACGGTACGCCTGCCTATGCAGAACATTGGTGGTATAAAGATTATGGCAATACGAGAATCATCGGGCTGAATTCTAATGATGGTTATCGTGATAGCCGAGAACAATTTGCATGGTTAAAATCATTGCTTGAAGAGACGGCAAAGAATGAGGAAATCGATTTTGTTTTCGCACAATTGCATCATCCGCATAAATCAGAACTATGGATTCCCGGTGAAGAGGAATCTTCTGGCAAAGTGGTGAAGATGTTAGAAGAGTTCACTACAAAAACCGGTAAACCTAGTTTGCATTTTTTTGGACATACGCATGGCTATTCAAGAGGACAGTCTAAAGATCATAAACATCTTTGGATCAACGTAGCCTCGGCAGGAGGTGCAATAGATAATTGGGGAGAATTTGAAGGTAGGGATTATGATGAGTTTAGCGTTACCCAAGATGAGTATGGTTTTGTTATGGTTGAGGTAGACGCCAATAAGAACAACCCTAAGTTTACGATCAAAAGAATAAGCCGTGGTAACGAACACAAGTTCAGGGAAAATGAAAAGACCGATGAAATCGTCATCTATGCAAATACACATAAACCCGATACTCCACAAGCTAGTGCATTTAATAGTACGGTGGAGTACACTGGCGGAATGTTAAAGGCACAACCTTTTAAAAGTACGTTGAAAGATGCCTACCATGCGGCATCGCACTGGCAAATAGCCACCACCGAAGATTTCAGTAATTTAGTATTGGATAGTTGGAAGCAATCTGAAAACTGGTATTACGGAGAGAACAGACAAAAAAATGATAACTTAACCGATGAGCCTACCAAAAGGCTAAAACCAAATACCAATTATTATTGGCGTGTACGTTATAGAGACCAGCATTTAAATTGGAGCGATTGGTCAAAAACACAGTCGTTTAAAACAAATAACTAATTTGATTCAACTTTTAATTGATCATGTAGGATTTGGAAAAAAGGGCATAAAAAATAATCCTTGCCCTTGAAGAGGATTTTGGCATATTCCGCTTCAAATATGTTGACCAGATATCCAAAAATAATAGATTTATGGGTTGAATTTATTTATCGGTAAGAACGGTATTTTGTGGTGTTTCTTCCTCAGAAACATCGACCTCTCTTACCGTTCTACCTTTTTGAATATAGAGCCTAATATCTTCTAAGGTTAAATACAAACAGGGTACTATGACCAATATGATTGCCGTGGCGAACACAATACCGAACCCTAAGGAAATGGCCATGGGTATCAGGTAAAATGCTTGGCTTGACGTTTCTAAAATAATAGGAGCCAAACCTCCAAAAGTGGTCATGGTGGTTAATATTATAGGTCTAAATCGTCTTAACCCTGCTTCGTGAATGGAATAATAAATGGGGTGACCTTCTTTTCGCCTTTTGTTGGCAAAATCTATCATAATCAGCGAGTCGTTTACCACTACGCCAGATAAGGCAATGACCCCCATAAGACTTACAAGGGAGAGGTCATAACCTAAAAGGATATGGCCAATTACGGCTCCTACGATCCCAAAGGGGATGGCCGTCATTACAATTAATGGTTGTATATAACTACTAAAGGCAATGGCCAATAGAGCATAAATCAATAACATGGCAATGGAGAACCCTGCTTTTAGGGTATTGGTGCTTTCGCGCATATCGGCCTGACTTCCTTCAAAACTCCAGGTGATACCGGGAAAATCCGCTCGTAGTTGAGGTAGGGTTTCTTCTTGTACGGTAGCAATTACACGGCCTACGGCATTGGCAGGTTCTACGTCCATACCAACATTGACCACTCTTCTGCCGTCTCTACGGTTAATACTACTAAACGCTTCCCTTTGTTCTATTTCTACCACATCCATTAGGGGCACCTCAATACCATCTTGCGTTCGAATTAAAAACTTTTCTAAATTTTTGATGTCCTTGCGTTCTTCCAAGGGTAATTTTACACGGACCTCTATTTCATTCATTCCGCGCAATTGACGCATGGCCAATGCACCAAAAAAACCATCACGTACCTGTCTACCTACTTCATCGGATGTTAGACCAAGATTACGTCCTTGGGGCAGCAGTTTAAAATCATACTGCATTTTGCCTTTGTTGTAGTTATCCGTAACATCTCGCGTATTGGAAAAAGCGTCCATACGTTCTACAAATGCCTCACTGGCACGTTCCAGAACATCAATGTCCGAGTGGCTTAGGTCCACACTAATATCCTGTCTTGCACCACCGGGGCCTCTTTCCGCCTCAAAAGTTATTTGGTCCACCCCTTCAATATCCCCAATATTATCGCGCCAAAGGGCAATAACTTCGGCCGCCGTAATATCCCGCTGATCCGGTGGCAACATTACAATTTCAACATCTATGAAATTCTGGCCACGGACATTGGTTTTTATACCTTCTGCAACCTCATAAAGATTATGCTCCTTGAACATACGTTGGGTAGATTCTGATATGGCGTGCGCTACTTTTGCCGCTTGATCCGGAGTAGTTCCTACGGGTAGTCTAACCCCTGCTTCAATTTCATCTGCCGCAACCTCGGGCATCATGATCATTCCCATATGGCCGCTATATCCATAGCCACCCACAATAAGTAACAAAGCTACGGCGGCGCTAAGTGTGATGTATCGGTATTTAAGACAAAGATCAAGGAAAGGGCGGTACTTCTTTTCCACAAAGGCATCGAAACTATTGGCAAAAGCACGTTGCCAGCTTTCTAGTTTTAGGACCCATTTGTTTTTGTTTTTAGGCGATTTCTTCTTTAAATGCGCCAAGTGCGATGGCAATATCAAAAGAGCTTCCAGCAAGGAAACCGCTAATATTACAATAACCACAGCGGGTAAGGGCTGCCAGAATTTACCGGTTTCGCCAGGCATAAAGAGAAGGGGCACAAAGGCAATAATGGTAGTAACAATACTGAAAATAACCGGGAGGGATACATCTTTTGTGCCTTCAATTGCCGCGCGCATGGGACTTAACCCTTTTTGGCGGTATTCATAGATGTTTTCTCCCACTACTATAGCGTCATCTACCACAATACCAAGGACCACCAAAAAGCCGAACATGGAAATCATGTTAACGCTTATACCAATTAGGGGCAGTAAAATCATTCCGCCAATAAACGATACGGTCATACCCATCATGACCCAAAAGGCCAAACGGTATTCTAAAAACAGGGTAAGGATGATCAGGACAATGACAATGGCCAAAATTCCATTTTCCGTTAATAAGGAAAGTCGCTCCCTATAATCCGCTGCTCGGTTACTGTCTGTTCTATATTTGATACCTGGAGGAAGTTGAAAATCTTTTAGGATGTCATTGGTAACATCGGCTATTTCTAAAGGCGATTGGTTCCCTATTCTAAATATGCGGAGTTCAACATAATTTTCTTGGTTGAATTGCCCGTGAAAACCGGTTTCTACAAAACCATCCGTAATGGTGGCAATATCGTTGAGTGTTACTTTTGCTCCGTCTTCGGATGATACTATGGTAATGTTACCGTATTCCTTGGCCCATTGTTTTCTTTCCTGCATTCGCAGTAATATCTCTCCACTTTGTGTCTGTACGGCTCCGGCAGGTACATCATTACTGCTTCGTTGAATGATATCTGCCACTTGGCCTAGGGTCAAGTTATATTTTTGAAGCGTTCTACCGGAAATTTCTATGCGGGTTTCATAATCTGGCACATTGCCTAGTTCTACTTGGGTGATAGAGGGATTGCTAAGAAGTATCGTCCGCAGACGTTCTGCCAATTGGCGCAAGGTCCAAATATCCGCAGCGCCGTATAGTCCAATTTGAAGCACATCGCGTTGGCGCGATTGTAATTGCACGTCGGGCCGTTCAATATCATCTGGGAAAGTGCGTATTCTGTTAATGGCCTGGTCAATATCCTGAAATGCCTTCATGCGTTCTGACCCGGCCACGAGTTCTATGGTCACCTGACCGGACCCTTCGTTTGCTTCGGAAACAATTTCCTTGATACCCTGAACGCCCCGTACCGCTTCCTCAACCGGTTGCAAAACACCTTGCTCCACTTCTGCCGGGGATGCTCCAGGATAGGCTACGGATACCTCTACAAAATCTAATTGAAATTCTGGAAATACTTCTTTTTGAATGGTGTACATAGTAAAAAGTCCGCCAATCAATAACAATAACATCAGTAGGTTGGTGGCAATGGAATTTTTTGCCATATAAGCGATGATGCCTTCTTTCCTAATTGTTTTCTCGTCTTTTTGCTCTTCCATGCCAGCCATATTTATTTTATTCCCCTTCTTCGGATTTGGTACGTAGCCCAATTCCGTTGCTAACCGTACTTAAGTCCGTAATTACCACTTTGTCCCCATCTTCCAGTCCGTTTTTAACGTAGGCAAAAGAATCATCGGTCAATAAAATGTCAACGTTCCTAATTTCCAATTTTCCCTCTTTCATGACCCAAACCGTTTCGTTGCTACGTATATAATCCCTACTTAATTTTACTACATTGGCAATTGGTTCCGCTTGAATATGGACCTCTACAAAGGTGCCGATCATAAGTTTGGGCAAGCCCTCATTAGTAGATGATATGGCTAAGGGGTCTTCAACTTTTATCAATACACGAGCCAATCTGGTCTGCCCGTCCAATGCGCCGATCTGCCGATCTAGATAACCCTCCCTGTAAGCGTCTCCTGACCAAGCCGATGAATTTTCTATGCGTACGGGTGCCCCTTTTTTTGTTTCGTTGGTTGGGAATCTTAACCATTGTAATTTGGAGACGGGCACGGTGGCAACTACCCAATATGCATTGATGCCCACTATACGCCCCAGAACATCCCCTTGTGCCACCAAAGAACCTTTGGTTACATTCTGACTTAAAATATGGGCATCAAAAGGAGCTCTTATGGTGGTGCGTTCCAAATTGAGCCTAGCTTGGTCCACGGCGGCTTTTGAAGCTCCAATAGTTGCATTTACCGCGTTCAGTTGCGGTTTTCTTAACACTAATTGCCGCTCTTCCTCAGAAAGGGGGTCGTTGCCAAATAGGGAATCGTCCACAATTAACTTTAAATCTTGTTGGGCAATTTGTTGGCGGCCCATTTCGGTGTCCAATGTGGTTTGCGATTGTAACAGTTCACTTTCCCTAAGAGCCAAGGTATTGCGATAATCCGCCGGGTCTATTTGTAACAATACCTGATTTTTCTTGACAAATCCGCCCGGGGTAAAAGCAGCATCACGACGAATGATCTGTCCGGATACCAAGGGACTCAAATTAACATCCTCCACGGGTTGCACGGTCCCGGTTGCTACGATAACCGGCTCAAAGGTTCCTTTGTTTACGGGCATTACATCTACCAACATAGCCGTTTCTAGACTAGCACCCTCCATTTGCGCTTCTGGTTCTGTGGAAAATATGAGGGTGGTAATAAGAATGCCACCACCAATGATCGCCAAACAAATCCAAAGTATTTTTTTACTGCTCATTGTCCTTTTTAATTTTCTATGTTCCTATCCGTTTCAAAACTGCCTGCCAAAGCTCTGTACAATCCTATTCTTGCTTGTATTTGCCGTAATTGTGCGGCAACATAATCGCGTCGTAATTGTTGTTCCTGGTCCAAGCCTATCAATACATCCAAGTATGGACTAAATCCGTTTAAAAATTCCACACGCAACTGATTATTACTTTTTTCGGCAAGTTCCAATTGTCTTGCTATATTTTCTGTCCGTTGTTTTTGCATTTGGTTTTGTACCAGGCCGTCCTCTACTTCCTGAAAGGCTACCAGAGTGGTTTGGCCAAATTCGTATAATCGTTGTTCCTTAATGGCACTTCTGCGTTTGGCCTCGGCTTTTAATGCGCCACCGTTGATTAAGGGTGCAAAAAGATTGCCTGCGATGGAATACGCCCAATTATCGAACAAAGTCTGAAAATTATTAGCCCGTAATTGCCCCCTTGCATTAAGGGATAAACGGGGATACCTATTTTTAACGGCCGATGCCATATCACGGTCGGCAGCAAGAAGATTGGCATAGGATTGCTGTAGATCGGGCCTTCTTCTAACAAGTTCTAACGGGAGACCGGAAGACGGTAATTCTGGTAGTTCAGGTAAGTTAGCGTTTTGCAGCTCTAAATTCTCCTGTGGTTGGCGACCTAATAAAACGGCCAACTGGTTTTCTAAAAGTTGTACGTTGGTAGAAAATATGATTTTTTGTTCCTTGGTGCTTTCCAGCAGTTGTACTTGGCGTAATATATCCACGGCCCTTACTTGTCCGCCCACAAAACGTGAACGAATCAATTTAATGATATCTTCATTGGTGGCGATTTGGTTTTCCGTGATTTCCAGTTGTTTCCTTGCCGCTACCAGTTGGTACCAAGTAGAGGCAATTTCTGCAGAGAGGGATATGGCAGCCGTTTGATAATCAAAAAGGCTTGCTTCAGCTCTATATTTTTCGGCCTGTACCGCAGAGCGTATACGCCCCCATAAATCTATTTCATAAGCTGCGGTAATTCCCAATTGGGTATTTTCACCTCCTGTAAAATCATTGATGGGAAAATTTTCTGCGGTCTGTGCAGAAGCGTTTATCTGTGGCCATTTGTCCGATGCCGTTCGTGAAACCGTAGCTTTAGCTGCCAGAAACTGCTGCCAAGTGGCTTCAAGGTCATAGTTGGAACGTAGCGCGCTGTCAATTAATGTGTTAAGCGTGTTGTCGTTAAAGGTGGTCCACCATTTGTCTTCCAATGCGCTATTTCCAGTATTGGAGAACGCTGTAATATCAGCAATAGGAAGGGTGACGTTGTTCATTTTTGGGGAACAACCAAAAATGGTAACGATCAAGATGGAGACGAGAACAGATTTCTTCTTGTTGTAGCGCTGCAATTTTATAGATTTTTTAACCTAAATCCGGATAATTGTTTATCTAAATTTTAGAATTAATAAACAAAACGCTTGAAATTATGTTTTTTTATTCTTTATAACCCTTAAGGAAATTATAAATGTTTTAAGTTCTTGTTAACGTGTTCCCGTATTTTAGGAATTAACCGTCATTGTAGTTAAAATCTTTAGTAGATATAAAGAAAAAACCACCCAAAAGGTGGTTTTATTTTGTGGAGCCGGAGGGTCTAGAACTAACCTTTCAAACCGTTATAAAAAATGGGCTGTTCAGCTATCCTAAAAATTTATTCAAGTGAAATTCCATCTAAGCGCTCCAATTTAGCGATACACCCCCAATTGTATTTCTGGCGATTGTCCCCAGAGAGCACGAACGATAACCAATTTACGCCTTTACGCAATTTCAATGTAGTGCGTTCATCTTCCACGAACACCCTTCCTTCCGCACCCTTGTCGGGGGGAGGGCGAAAGTCCATTCCCCCATCGAACAGAGTTTCGGAGTTCAATAAAATGACCAAGTGATCGGCGTAATCAAAATTGAGTTTGACCTCTTTCTCTGAATCTGATACTATTTTACTAGTGAGTACAGTGGTGCTATCCATGTCATCGTAGAAACGACTGATATTTACAAGCCCATCTTTATCGACATTAATTTCTTTGAATTTGTCCCTGTTCTTTAGCATTGAATCCACTTGCTGCAGAAAATTGACGGAGTCCTTGGCAAACATCTCAGATAAGTACCACTTAGTAATATAGTTTGGGGCAATTTGTTCTAAATCATTATCGGAGCTTTGAGTATGGCCACTTTCGATTTCAGAAATGGAAAAGTCACTGAAATAGACTTCACCAAAATTACTGTACAGACTGATTCCACCCGCCCTGTTCTCGTGCTTTAAGTCGTCGACAACAAAAGTAGGAGTATCCATATCCCCCACGTAAACGGACATTTTATCTTCCAATATCTCGGCTTTCACGTGTATCCAAGTACGGACATCCAAAAAGGCGATGCCATCTTCCCGTTTTTCAAAAAGCAGTGCCTTACTGCTCTTCGGGTCGTAGATATAGGCCGGACTTGCATCAGGGATATCCACAAAAGATTCCTCTGAAAATTCAACACCTTTATTTCCAAGGGCGGTCAAAAGACTATCACTGGCATTCCCGTTGACCAGTTGATCCTCCAAGGAAAGAGGTATTGTCGCCACCTCCCTTCTCGGATATGTCGCATTTCCTTCGTACTGAGGATAATTGTACAATTGCCAGGGCAGGTTTCCGTTATGAATGGGAGTGTACTGTAGCGCGTCCCTATTTCCGCTCATGAACATCCGGAGGTAAAGATATTCATAGTTCTTTGGGTCCTGTACCCTAAAGCCAAATCCTGGGGCCTGGCCATTGCAGTGGAATTCCACTGCAAAGTCTTTGAACTTTGACTCCTTCAGAATGGCCTTTTGACCTGGCTGTAGCAATATGGATTGCCTTCCTTGATGGTCCACAGTTTCCAAGGAATCCAATGAACCATCAGGGTTTTCGATCCTCCAGTGACTCTCTTTAAAGGCATATTCTTGGACAGGATTGTTCTCTTTATTCTGATAATTACAGGATACCAATGAGATACCTATAATACATATTAGAAAGTTATAAATTTTGATTTTCATAATAGAACACTAACTTTATGGTATGGATGTTTAAAACCCAAAATAATGTTATCGACCCAGATTTTATTCAAATATTCCATTCATCTTTGTTCAAGTTCGTTCATGGTTGAAAAAGGCCTATAAATGGAAAAGTTTACCGAACATATTGAATCCTGCTTTAAGCTCGTGGAGCGAAAGTTCGGCAGGGGGCCTTCAAGTGCGTGGGACACCAATGATTTTAATGATCTCGGTAGGCATATCCAAGAAGAGACCGGTACGCTGTTAAGCGTTTCCACGCTAAAAAGGCTTAGCGGAAAGATCAATTATTCATCCCAGCCCAACAAAGCCACTTTGAATGCCTTGGCGGAATATATCGGTTATCCAAACTGGGTTTCCTTTGCCAATAAAGAAACCGGGCAGGTCCTGAAAAGACGTGATTGGGGCAAAACGAAAATACCGACAAAGTATGCCATACTTCTTTTGCTGCTCATACTAGCGTTCTTAACTGCCGCGTATCTATCTATCAATCTTGGCGGGACCACTTATGATTCTAACAATTTTGTCTTCAATGGCGAATCGGTTTCCAACGGACTTCCCAACTCGGTTGTTTTTAATTATGATGCCACCGCTGCAGATGATCAGTCAAAAATTGAGATACAACAGGACTGGGATGAAAGCAAGAGGGTAATCGTCAACAAAAACGACAGTGTATCCACTAGTATCTATTATAGGCCTGGATTTTTCAAATCAAAATTGGTGGTGGACGGAAATATCGTTAAGGAAAAGGACATTCTAATTCCGACTAAGGATTGGGTTGGAGTCATCGAAACGGATTCCATTCCTATTTATTTGGATATGGAAGATTACCAATCTGAAAACAGTCTGTCAATAAAGGCTGGTTCATTGGAAAAATATGGAGTTGACCCAAGGGCGGCCCGAACTCCTGTTGGGTTATATCAGATAAAGGATTTTGGAGAGCTCTATACTTCCAATTTTGAAATGTCAGCCTTGGTTCGAAATGATTTTAGGTCCGGAAAAAGTATCTGCCAATTAGCACAATTAGTAATCGTCCATGAGGATGGCCCAATTAGTATCATGCTCACTGACAAAGGATGTATCTCCGATATCATGCTCCACGCATTTGGGAAAACGATTGACGGAAAAAAGACAGATCTTTCAGGCTTTGGTGTGGATTTTCAGGACTTCGTGGAATTGAAATGCGTGTCAAAGAATGGAAAACTCGAAATATTACTTGACAACCAAGCCGTATTTTCTTTTGATATTCCCGACGAACCCAAAAAAATTCTTGGCTGTAGTATTCATTTTGAGGGAGCTGGAACGATCCAAAATTTGGAGTTCAAAAATGAGCACGGAATGGTTTATTCCTACGGTTTTTGAAACCTTAAAATCACAGTCAATTCGCTAAATGTCAAAAAAGATTTGAATAACACCGAGGCCCTTTTAATCGGCCAATTAAATAATCGGAATTAGAAATAGCTAGGAAAGAGTATTTGTGCTAAAAAATGTTCGTTTTATGAACAGGATTAGGGTGTTTCATAGGGCACCATGTTGGTAGTGTTTATTAATAAAATTCCCATCAACTATTCTGCGGAAGTGTATAGCCAGAGAATAATACGATCCACGATTTTTGCATAGTGCTGCGTAGTTCGTAAATTTTTATGACCTAGAAGTTTACCTACCGTTTCGATAGGTATCCATTTGGAAAGTGTCACCGTAGTCGCAAACGTATGTGGGGCCAAATGGGTAGTCAGGTTTTTGGTGATACCGCAGCGGTCGACGATTTCTTTTAGGTAGGCATTGGATTTCTGGTTGCTCAATACTGGAATGACACACTCCCCATTTTGTACTTTGGGGTGGTCTTCATACTTTCCCAAAATTTCCATGGCAGATGGGAGGAGGGGAATCCCCAATTTCGAGCGCGTCTTTTGCCGCGCACTTTGAATCCATTGACTACCATCAATATGCGGTACGATATTATTGGGTGTCAACTTTTTTACATCGATATAGGCCAGACCGGTAAAACAACAAAAGACAAACATATCCCGTATGATATCGAGCCGGGGTATCCGGATTTCCAGATTGACGATGGACTCCAATTCCTTTTTGGTATGGTATTCCCGTTCGACTTCTTTGAATTTCACCTTATAGTTGTAAAAAGGGTCTTTTTGTATGCAATCATTGGCCACTGCCATGCGAATTATTTTTTTGAAATTAGTGATGTATTTAAGGGTACTATTGTGATTGCATTGTTTCGTGAACTTCAGGAAGTATCTAAACGGGTAATGAATTTATGGTCGATGTCCCGTATCGGAAAATCGTTTTTTTCATACTGTATTTTGACAAAGGCGGCCACATGATTATAAGTAGTATTGTACCGTTTCCATGTACCCAAGGCGAATTCTCTTCCGATTAACGATTTCATCTGCTTGTTGTGCTCCTCAAAAACATCCAGTAATATCTTGTAAGGTTCGTGTCCACCCAGGAACCTCGATTTAATATCTTGTGCGGAAAAGGGCTTTTCTTCCTCGACTAGATGATGATGGATTTTGTTCAACTTGTGACGAATGGTCGTCATATAATAGTTCAATTCCTTAGCCTCATCATCTTTTCCTTTCACCTTGTTCTTCCGGGAGTACCAATGTTCAGGGGGCAACCTTGGGTTTCAGGCTAAGTGCCGCACGGCGACCGTCCACGGTAATTCGTACATAAATACTTGCTTGCCGTTCTTGTTAAGTCGCTTGTCTTTTAGATAAAATAATATAGAATAAGTATGCGCCGCCATTTTGGGTGTCGAATAGGTATCGATTACGATGGAAAAAAGGTAAAACATAAAAATGTAATATCTTAAAAATTAAGAAATTACAAGGAAACCGACACCACTTTTTATATGATAGAAATGCGCACCGAATAGGTGACTTTTTAAACGGTTTCAAAACAATTCTTTTGAGTATGGAAAAAATAAAAACCCCTGATAATCATAAGATTAAGGGGTTTTTGAATCGTTTTGGTACTATTTTAGTGGAGCCGGAGGGAGTCGAACCCTCGTCCAAACAAGTAATCGCAATGCTTTCTACATACTTAGGATCTGATTGATTTTCGACATGTACCTGACCAGAAACCGCCTAATACACGCTTATCTTCTTAAGATTTTGGTGATACCGCCAAAGCGAGCAGGTATCCTTGTGTTGACTTTTCTGGTGCTCCTATAAGAACCGCCGTCAACAAGGGCTGTTCAGGAACATCTCGCTTCCCTACCTTGTAGGGACGAGGCTAATCTTACTATGATTCAGATTAAGCGGCAAGAGCGTAATTATTTTCGCCAATTAAAAGTGTGAAAAATGAGATTAACGAGCTGTTTCCCAGCGCTCGGTATGCTTACATTCCAACTAGTCTCGCTGTCAAAACCGGTCGGCCCCAATATGTTAATGAACTTAGTAATCTATACTATTTGGGCGTTTCCCTTTTTCTCAAAAGGGTCGGGCTTTCCGCAGTACACGGTACTTGCCTCTATCCCTAACGCCATCCATACTAAATTGATCATTCTTGGCATTTAATCCCTGAACATACAAAAAGCTGTTGAAGGATTTTATGCGGGCAGCAAAGCTAACAAAAGTTTACGAACCCCTATAATTTTTATAGCTACATAAGTACATATGTATCTAATTGTATAATTTAGTGCAATATTTATACCAAACCCCATATGAAGTTCGGAATCATTAGAGAACGTAAAAATCCACCGGATAAACGTGTAGTACTGTCGCCAACAGCATGTCAAAAAGTCCTGAAAAAATTCCCTAAGGCCCAAATTTTGGTAGAACCTTCTCCCATACGTGCTTATACAAATAATGCCTATGAGCAGTTAGGAATACCCGTAACCGACCAAATGCAGGACTGTGATGTACTGTTGGGAGTAAAAGAAGTCCCAATAGCAGCGCTAATTCCTAATAAAAAGTATTTTTTCTTTTCCCATACCATTAAAAAGCAACCTTATAATAGAGATTTGCTACGTGCCCTATTGGACAAGAATATTGAAATGTACGATCATGAGGTCATTACCAATACACAGGAGCAGCGGGTGGTTGCCTTTGGAAGATATGCAGGTATTGTAGGCGCATATAATGGATTTCGTGCATACGGACTCAAGTACAATGCGTTTCAATTGCCAAAAGCCAATGATTTACCCGACCAACAGGCATTGATAGATGAACTTAAAAAATTAAAACTTCCCAACATAAAAGTGGTGCTTACCGGTAGGGGTAGGGTAGGTAATGGTGCCCGGGAAATGTTAGACGGTATGGGCATGCGTAGGGTAAACGTTACGGACTATTTGGAACATGAGTTTAATGAACCGGTCTATTGCCAAATTGATGCCGGGGAATATAATAAGCGCAAGGACGGTGTACGTGGTAATAAAGCTGATTTTTTCGCAAATCCAGAAGACTACAGATCCAACTTTTTTAGATTTGCCAAGGTGAGCGATTTTTATATTGCCGGTCATTTTTACGGTCAAGGGGCTCCTTACTTATTTACTAGGGATGACGCCAAACATGAAGATTTTAAAATAAAGGTCGTGGCAGATATAAGTTGTGATATTGATGGCCCCGTGGCTACGACCATTAAACCGTCTACAATTGCCGACCCCATTTATGGTTACGACCCAATCTCCGAAACCGAGGCCGATTATAAAAAACCAAACATCATTGCGGTCATGGCCGTGGATAATTTACCGTGCGAGCTTCCACGTGATGCAAGTGAAGGTTTTGGAGAAGCCTTTGTCAAAAACGTGATTCCGGCTTTCTTTAACAATGATAAAGATGGCGTTCTTGAAAGAGCCCGAATGACGCAAAATGGAAAACTTACAGAACGATTTTCCTATCTGCAGGATTATGTGGACGGTAAAGAATAAATAGAGGTCTCACTTTATTTTATAGGTTGTTTTAGTAAGAATCGTTTTTTGATGTCTAAACTTGTTACGGTAAGTATACCTAGGGTGTATGCTAATAAATCTTGAATGCTGAAATAGTTACCGAAAATTAAATTTGCCCATTTAGAATGTTCTAGTCCTAAATAGCTAAGCATTTTAGTAAGCTGTAAAAATTCTGTGGTAAAAGCAATTAGTAAGGTGACAATGCCGATTGTAATGTCATTAACATTCCAAAAAGCTTTGAAGAAGTAAAACATTAGAATGACTACTAGGTAATCTCCGAAAGTATGTCGAATAAATCCGGATTTCAAAAATATGGCAATTAAGATTTCGATTCCTAATAGTGCAAGAAAATATATGAAATAGATACGGTTGAATTTGAACTTCATCTGTTGAAAGTTTATGCGTTTGTTAAATAGACGTAAAGTATACTTACTGGGTGATTCATAGTAAGTAAGATAAGCGTCATGGTATGCTCTTGTATAGCCTTAGAAAACTTAAGTACATTTACCAAAATTATAATCAAAGCTATACAGGTAATTATGGTATAGCTCAGATATAGCATAATGCCAACAATGACAGTGAACTCTGTTTTTGGTATTAAGGCAATACACAGTAGTAAAGTTGAGAGTAGAAAATACAATGAAACTACTCTCACAATTCTACGGTTCCATTTATGTTTAAATAAGGCTATCATTTTAAGTCATTTTGAACAAGCTGAACTAATGTATATTCTTGCCACGTTTTTTCTGATTGTTGGGTAAAATAATCTTCGTATTTATCTTTAATACTAATTTTTAAATCATAGTCTACACTCTTCTCTTTAGCATATTTGTATAGCTGAATGCTATTAGTATCTCCCAAACCGATGAGGTAATGAATATCAGGATTTTCAAGTGTGCTTAAGTTAAAATAGGTAATAGTTCTATCCCATGGTATGGCTGCACTGATTACCAAACAGGTAAATACCGTAGCAATGTTTGAACGCACTAAATAAATAAAGCTTTTTACTTCCGCCACTTTAATATAAGCTGTAATTAAGCCGGTAAGGGTAAGCAGTAGATATACAAATACACCAATACGCTTGTAGGTAAGACCTAAGGCTTCAACATAGGTATAGTTCTTGTATGTTGTAAAAACAATTAATATAATGTTTAGCGAGATCCATGCGTATGTAAGTGTTTTTATTTGTGTATTCTCTTTGTAGAAGTTGAGGTTTCCTCTAAAGAAATAAAGAATTAGTATAATGGCTAGTACTATAGAGAACATTAATGCATACACCCCTTGGTGTACAGATGCCGAATATTCTGAATTAGAGATTTCGTTTTTTTGGAATAGGTAAATTCCGTCTGTTACTAAAAAGAATATCAGTAATAAATTAAGGGCGAAAAATATAAACGAGCCTAAGGTATGCTCACTTTCCAATTGCTTTTTTTGCCCAATGATTTCTATTTCGGACGGAGTCTTCAATTCGTTTTTTTGAGATGCATCCACCGCAATTATTTCTTGTGCATCTAATGGGCGCAAAATGTTAAGAAATATAATGTACCCAAGAAATGTAAAGAATACCCACGGGATGCTTATAAATTCAAAATTGATTTGATTTACAAGGTTCTCAAAAACAGGATTAGCATTTTTGTACAGCGTAGCGAACAAAATGAGTAATGCCCCTGCGAAAAAACTACCTTTTAAACGATTAAGTAATTTTGGTGACGTCTCCTTTTTTATATCTTTTTCGTTGACTGAATTTTGTCTTTGAATGAAATTCGCAATACTTGCTATTAGTAGGTTCATGAAGCCTAATAGCCATGAGAGGTATAAGGATGTCTGGTTAGAAATAGATTTACCTACATAGACCATTAATGCCATAAAATGAACAAATATGGTAAACCCTGTAGGATTGATCAATACAAAAACCGATGTAAGAATATAAGTGAGGGCATAAACCCATGAAACGTTACGTGTGCCTTTAAGTGTGGAAACAAGTGCGACTACCAATATGGAAATTAAAAATAAATTTAGTCCAAAGCTTTTACTGTAGAATAGTAAACTAAAGGCTAATGCAGATAAAAGTGATTTTATATGAACGTTCATAATATAATGTATTTAGAAGGTTATTAATGATTTTATTTTTGCAATTATTAATAAGAGATAGTAACCAAAAATTAGGTTTACTGTCTTACGGGTTTTTGAGTTTTAAGATAGTTTTAGTATCATGATTTTAAGGAATTAAAAAAGTGGACTTTATCCGTTGGATGGGTTGGTTTAGCAGCTTTTGAAAATCTAATTGATGAAAGGGTAGCGCAGATTTTCCACAGTTATATTTAGATGAAAAGTATCTCCAATACTCTGGATACAGCAAAGAGCCAATAGATATGACCGTAAATAAATAAAGACTTCTTTTCCCATTTCCCATTAAATAAAACTGCATGCTTATTTCTTCAGGAACCGTAATTCCAGTTCCGGTGAGTACATGAAATACATCATGACTCTCTAGTTTTTCTTGTAACTGAAAGCTGTTGGCAATAAGAAATTTGCTCATATGATAGCCTAATGAGTCACTTGGATATTCTTTTAATTCTTCAGCATTAAATTGCCAAGCTTCATTCTTTTTGAAGTATTGATAGGGTACCACACTCCAATTATATAATTTTTCTAATATAGCTGCTCTCATTGTTTGTGTTTTTAAAAGTACTTTGAATTTCAAAGTTAACGGTAAAAAAAATATACTACTTACCTATTAGTTTTTCTAAAGCATTAATATGCTTCTTAAACTGCGCTTTACCAAGTGGGGTTGCAGAGTAGCGAGTATTAGGTTTTCTACCTATAAACTGCTTTTCCACTTTTATGTATTCTTCTTTTTCAAGCGCTTTGGTATGACTGGCTAAATTGCCGTCTGTAGCACCTAAAAGCTCTTTTAGCATTTTAAAATCAGCATAGTCGTTCACCATTAGAATAGACATAATTCCCAGTCTTATTCGGTGATCAAAAGCTTTGTTTATGTTGTCTATTAAACTCATATTTCAATAGCTAGGCTAATCTTAATTTCTGTCGTACTTATAATACATTAATGCTCCATAAAGAATGTGGCAAACGCCAAACCCTAAAGCCCAAAAATACAATCCATATCCTATAAATTGCGTACTAACTAGTCCTATTCCTATAAAAACCAAACCCATATATCTAACATCTCCCATAGTGTACTTGCTTGCGTTAACACAAGCCAAACCATAAAATATAAGTGTTGCCGGAGCAACTAGACCAGCAATACCTTGTTGCATAAGTACCAAGCAGAAAAGTCCGCCTACTACTAACGGAATAGCAAAATTGAATACTAGTCGCTTACTGGTGCTGTCCCAAATTTTCTCTCCACTTTTTTTAGACTTTTTCAAGGTCATAATAAAACCGGTAATAACTGCTGCCACCAAAACTGCAATAGCAATTAGCGTCAGGTCGTTAACAGTATCTGAACCATAAAGTGATGAAGACCTACCGGAAAAGTTTTCATAATTAGCAGCTGAGGTATCTTTCAGCTTAACATAAGCAAATCCCGCCCCAATTAATGCATATATACCTGCGAGTACTCCTGAGAGTCCACTTAATGAAATAAATCGTGAAGAACGATTCATTATATTCTTGATTTCGGTAATATCGTTTAGATACTTATTTTTTTCCATTTTAAAGTACTTTGAAATACAAAGTTAAATTAAATATCGTATAGTTTTACAAAACGGTGTTAAAAAAATTTGAAAATTAATTCTTTGGAGAAATGCTCCAAGAGATGGTAGGGGAGATATTTGGGGCTGTAAAACAACCTAGTGCTTTTAGTTTTAAAATTACTTCGCTTTTATTTTCTAGAGTTTTTAAAGAAACCTTTTTTGTTTCACCCGCCTTAATTTCAAAAATGGGAGCACTATCATAAAAGGTGTATTCAGATTCGTTTTCAAAAAGCAAGTTACTACTGGTACTATTTCTAAGTTCTAGTTCAAGTACCATGGTATTATTTATATAGTTAGCTTTTTCAACACTAATGCTTGCCTCTAAAAGCGGAACTAAAAATTCTTCCTTCCCAATTAATAATCCATTGTACACGGCAACCGTTCTACCTGCAAAAAGCGCTTCTTGCATGCTTGCAATACTTCGTTCTTTTGCAAAGACTAATGTAATGGGCCTGTTATTTCCTTTTTCCGTGTAATCCCAATCTATGAGTCCGTGAACGTCACTGGTACCCATTATCGTTAAATTGTGTTCAAGGGCCAGCGCCAAGGATTCTTGTGCATAGTCTACGGAATTAATAACCTCAATACCGTGTAATTCCCTTTTTTTAATACGGTCTTTTTGAAAATCACTTAAAATAGGATTACCAGTGGGCGATTGGTTATGCCAAGCAGGGTGATTCCAAAAGACAAAAGCATTTTGCTTTTTGGCTTCTGAAAATGCCTTTTCAGCCTTGTCCTGTAAAATGGGATTGGCATCTTTAATAAAAACCGCATTGTTATGGCCCATTGGAGCGCTACGGGTTATCTCAGAACCATGTACGATCATAAGGTCATGTTCTTTAGCTTCCGCTAGGGCAATGTCGTATGAACGATTCCTATCAGGGTGTGGAATGTCCTCCAAATGGGGTTGGTATTCTAAGTGTTCCGTCAAAGAAATGGCATCTAAATCATCCCTTAGTGCCTCCATGACCCTTATATTAGGCCATACATATCCATCGGAAAAAACAGTATGTATATGTAAATCGGTCTTTAAACTTTTATAACCAGATATATCTGGAAACGATAGGGGCATTGAACTTTTATGAACGTGTTCTTGTGCCCATATGTTTAGAATAGTGAAGAGACTACAAAGTATAACTAAACGAATTTTCATTGGTTGGTGGTTTTTCCAAATGTATGAAATTAGACGGTTTACCTGTGAACTAAATATATACTGTAGATTAATGAATTGTTATTAATTGGCTTTCGTCTTCTTTTCAGCCACATTTAATTTACCGACAATTAGTAGCCCTATAATACTCAGTACAATCCAAAATACATCAATGAAAAGTATTTGATCATACCCTTTTGCGTAGCTTACCCAGATCCAATTACCCGTACAGAAACCATTTACCAGTGGTATAGCTAAACCTATTAAACTACCGGAAAGCAAGGTGTATTTGTTGGTGAAATAATTGTCCTTTTTAATAATAAAGAAAATGGTAATCAATAACCAACCAATAAAGTAAAATTTATACAATAAGCTCATCCCAGCAGGGTTAATTACCTGTACCAAAACAAATGAAAGTGCAGTTATTGGGTAAAGACTTAAACAAATGGCTAAATAATAACGTACAACCGCCTCATTGAATTTCTTTTTCTTGGGGGGTATGTTTTTTTTGTTTCGTGCTGTTAACCAAATAAGTACTCCGCTTAGTATTACAAAACATCCTATTAAACCAAGTACAAAAGAGATTATGCGTAATCCGTAACCGCCATAATCACCTAAATGAAGCCTGTAGAAAATACCCTTAACGGCATCTAAATACGATGTTTTTTTAGTTGGGTCTTTAATACTGTAAATGCTATTCTCGGTAGCATTGAATATAGTGTAGCCGTATCCATTTATTTTATCTTTATAGTCTAAATTTCCACTTACCGATACATGCATGCCTGTATCTCCATAATTGAAAATATGTACCTCATTTACTTTAAACCCTTCCCAGTTGTCCTTCACCTGTTGTACCAAAGCATTTATACTAACAGGTTTCTCTAAAGGAGAATTTTGGAACTCAAATTCTGGATGCGTATATTCTAGATCTTCATATAGTTTGTTATCATCACCATCATATAATGCCAGTGCTGTTGGGGCGATTAAAAGCACTTTTAGCATAAAGAACGTACCGGTTACGGCATAAACGAATTGAAAGGGAAAACCGATAACGCCTAAAGCTGTATGCGCATCTGTCCATACCGTTTTCAATTTTGTCATAGGTCTGAATACATAGAAATTAGAAATAATTTTATCCCAATGAACTATGATACCTGTAATTAGAGCGAAGAGAAAAAAGAAAGCAACAAATCCTGATAAATAATACCCGAAAGGGTGAGGTAGTTGTGCAAAAAAATGTAGTCTGTATAAAAACTCACCTAATGAATATGAGCTTACATAATTTGTGGTAGACTTGTCTTTGGTGTTCAGATAATAAAAAGAACGAGCAGCTTTTTCTTTCGAAAGCAAGGTGTCTTTAGATGCGCCTAAACTAACTCCGATGTTCTGTTCGTTATAATAGTGTTTTAATTCAATATCTCTACTGAAAAGACTTTTTTCGTTAGACATTTGTTTAAAAGTGTCATCAAAATCCAATTGAATTTCTTCTGATACTTCAACGGTGTGCCCACGTTCCCAATTAACAATTTCATCTCTAAAGAAGGAAAATGCTCCGGTAAAGAAAATAACATATAGAGCAACACTAATTACAATGCCACTAACGGTATGCAAATGAAAGAGAATATTATAGGTTCTTTTACTCATTACACAAGTGGATTTATTGCTTTGCCATAAAACAATATAATTGCCAATATGATGGATGCCAATAGGTAAATTCCCCAAATTTTCCATCCGCTTTTGGCAAGAAAGGCGACTATCATTAAAACTACCCAAAGTATTAAAGAACTATAGGTACTGGTAATAATTACATTGACATGATCAAACCAACTGGCAATAGCTAAATGAAATAGTATAGATACCATAAAGCCACCTACGAGTGCGGCGGTTATTTTGGAGAATCGGGGCCAAAAAGAAGGATTCAGATATTTTGTGTTAGCAGGCATATTAAAGAATTGAGAGTTCCATTAGAAATAGGATCAAAATGGTTGGTATAATTGTTTTATAGGTAATAAGGTGCAAGGGTTGTAAGAGTATAACAAGGCTTGCTATGGTCATTAAGATGATGGTAAAAGTAAAAATACCTGAACCCCAACCAAATTGATATATGGTTAGGGAGCAGGCAAACAGCAGCAAGACATAACCTAAAGAATTTGCTGCTTTACTTTTCTGTTGGCACCAGTTTTCAATATATAAGTGTACAGGTACTTTTTGTCTTTTTGTTGTGGCATAGCTCAAATAGAAACCTGTAAAGCTTAGTATTAGAATTAGGGTAATCATCTGTTTTATTTAATTGTTAATGCAATACGTAGCACAGTGCCAAACAAATTCATAGTCCTTACCATTGTAGGTACCTGGTACTCGCTCTTCATAAATTGTTTCCATAGTATACTTTGTGTTCCATGGTAATGAGAAAATTACTTCACCATTTTCATCGGTTTCAAGAGTTTTACTCCATAGGTCAGAGACATAAATCTTAAACTCGTTTTTTGCGAGGGGTTTTCCTTTAAATAATACTTGTAGTTTAATTTCATCATCTTCGTTTGCCAATTCTTTTATAACTATTCCATCTTCATTTAAGGTTTTGGTTTCGCTAATTTTATTACCTACCTGAACTTTGGCGGTAGATTGGTAGTGCGTTTTAAAAATTCCGAAATCCCACTTGGTATAGTCTAAAACTTCTATGTTATCGTTATTCAAAGCAACTGTGTAGGTGCCGTTGGTTTTTGGAGTGAAATAGGCCACGTAGTAATTTTCCTTTGCGGTGGACTTAAGAGCTGTTTTTTTGCCATCTGGATGAATAAGCCACAAATTAAACTTTGAAACCGATGGGTAGTTTTCTCCTTTGACTTTTTCAATGACGCCGTGGGTGTATTCTCCAAAATAGACACGAACCTCTTGTTTTTTGTTCAAGTTTCCGGTACGGTCGGTTTCAAGCCACAAATAATGTGCAAACATGGGCGAAACGGTAAATAGTAATAAGCCTATTGTAATAAGTATTTTTTTCATAATGTATTGTTTTAAGGTTAAGCCCTCAGTAGAACTGAGGGATAACCAATTTGAACTAACTCAACAAAAACTGTCTTAGTATTTTCTAAAAATTGTAGGTTACAGTTACCCTACCATTGATGCCAGGTTCTGACTGCCAGTATAAATATGTGGCATAATTAGAGCCAGAATAGAGGTATTCATCTAGTATGTTGTTTATGTTTAGTTGTACTCTAAATTTGTCATTGCTCCAAGACAAGGCACCATCTAGCCTAAAATAGTCTGGTAATTGAGATTCATTATCTGCACCCCAAGACCAAGTAGAACGATCAATTTGATATTGATAGCCTAATGAACCACCAAACCCATGTAATTTTGAATCGTTTGAGAATTTATAGTTAAGCCATCCGTTGGTTATGTGTTTGGCATGACCGGCTACACGTTGACCAATGTTTTCTGGGTCGGTGTCTTCCGTAATTTCAACATTGGTATTGGCGTAGTTAAGAATAAGGTTTAACTCGGGAGTAATTTCGCCCTGCAAATCAAACTCGATACCTTTTGATTGTATTTCACCTAATTGTATAGAGAAATTAGGATTCTCTGGATCCGTCACCAATACGTTTTGTTTGGTAATCTGGTAGGCGCCCAAAGATGTTCTTAACCTACCATTGAAGAAACTCTTTTTTAAACCTCCTTCTATATCATTGGCATCAACTGGGTCAAATGCTTCACCACTAAAACTAACACCGCTTTGACCAATGAATGAACGGTCATAAAGTCCGTATGCGGTTAAGGTTGGTAGTATATCTACACTTAAACCTATACGCGGGGTAACTTTTGAATCTGTTTCGTCTTTACCTCTTGTAAATAAATGTGTATATCTACCGGCAAGCGTTAATCGGGCTTTGTCATTAAAGAAACCAATTTCATCTTGTAGGTATACAGAACGGTTAATGCCACCGTAATTGTAGATGTTGTCCCTGTATTGTACAGGTATAGATTTTTCAAAAACAGGTAGTTCGGTATTACCGTAAACAGGGTTGTAAATATTAAATGGCTGTTCGGTATCGGAAATGGCAAATTGATTGAAATCTGCCCAGTATTCTTTTTGGCTGTAGTCAAATCCTCCAAGTAGCTTATGGGTGATACCACCGGTTTTAAATGCTCCGGAAATATAACTTTGAAAGTATTTTCCAACGGATAAAGCATCCCAATTACTAATATATCTTACGGCATCTCCATTTTCTTCCATAGACCATACCCAAGTTGAATTTCCTACTTGATCATAGCGTAAAGAGCCGAACTTTGTTTCCCAGCTCCAATCTTTATTAAAATCATGTTTTATAGTACCAAAGAAAGTAACTTCTTGAATGTCAGATGCTGGGTAGTTGGTATCGGTAAATTTAAAATCTCTGTCTAAACTACCGTAACCATCGTCATTTGGAGCAAAAACATATGCGGCACCCATATAGCTTTCTGCCTGCTGTACATTTAGTTCTGCCGTAACGGATGTCTTTTTTGATAGGTTGTAGGTAAGGGCAGGGGCAAAGCCATAACGTTCGGCATCTTCATTACCTCTATGACTGTCGGATGTTTGGTACATGGCGTTAAAACGATACAATAATTTACCGTTTTCTGTTGCTTTACCACCAAGATCTAACGTAGCACGGTAATTGTCAAAACTACCTGCCATAAAGGAAACTTGACGAATGGTTTTCTCGGTCGGTTTTTTAGTTACCACATTATAGAATCCGCCAGGTTCACCGGCAGACATCATAAAACCTGCAGGTCCTTTTACAAATTCTATCTGGTCTACAAATGCCATATCTTCAGATAAAGGTCCCCAAGAATCTTGTACATTAAATCCGTTTCTAAAGGCCGGTAACCTAAATCCTCTCATATTTACCCTGGCAAAGTTCCCCCAGTGTTCTAACATAGTAACACCGGATACGTTTCTGATTACCCCGTCCATTATGCTAGTAGCTTGTTGGTCTTGTAGCAGTTCACTACTTATAATTTGAATGTTCTGCGGAAGTTTGGCAACTTCGGTTTTTAGCCTCAATGTTGACGATGGTGTGTTTACGGCATATTTATTATGATGGCCTTGTACCGTTACTTCGTTTAATTGTTCACTTTTTTCAGGTAATAAAACTGTTTGTATTTGTGTTACTTTATTGGCAATGACATTGGCAGAAATTTGCTCGGTTTCATGACCCATAATCGAGAATGTTAGGGTATACGAACCAGATGCCAGGTCGGTAATTTTGAATCTTCCATTAGCGTTCGTGGTGGTACCTAAACTTGTATGTGATATTGAGATATTTACATTTGCCAGTGGTTTATTGTTTTGATCGACAACCAATCCGGCTAGTCCCCCAGATTGCGCGTATGTGCTTACTGAGTATATTAAAAAGGTTAGTATGGCGTAAAGATTCTTCATTTATTATTTGTTATTTTTAATTAGTCTAAATAAATTTGATGCGAATTTATAACCTAGTCTTGGATTAGGAATGACGTGAAATGGTAAAAAAAAGACGCAATTTTACAGATGTACAGATTGTAGACTTATCTAAGTCGAAAGAAATCTCATATAGTGAAATTGCCGATTGCGTTGAGGTAGGGCAAGACCATGATATTGACCATAGGGTATACAGCATAAAAGAGCAATTTGGTCAAGGTAGTATTGATGAAATTCAATTTGAAGATGTTAGTATTACTACACTGTTCTTAAGGCTGCATTCAGATATAGTTTTAAAACAAAAGTTGACAATAGATTTTGTGCAACTCACTTTTTTAATTGAAGGGGAACGAGTAATATCTGTCGCCGATTGTGACGATATTTTTTTAACGAGTGGCGATTCGTATATGGCTAATATTAAATCGTTCAATGGTACTTCTAAAATAGCCGGAAATAAAACTTATAAAGAAATCAAAATAAGATTGTCTGCCGCATTCTTAAAGAAACATGGCTTTTTCAATGATATTAAGTTAAAAGAACTTATTGATGATAATTTAATAGTTCCCATTTCAAATGAAATGAGGAGTATTTTAGAATCTTTTGATAAATTGAATTTTGAAGGTACAGCTAGACTAATTTATTTAAAAGCGAAGGTTTTTGAAATGTTGGCCATACAAGTTTCTAATTACAAAAAAGAGCATTTTAAAAACAACTCCATTCAAAGTAGTCAAAGGGTAAAGAAACTTTTATGTGTTCAGAAAAAAATCGATCAACATTTAGAAATCAATTTTTCGGTTGCAGAATTGTCTAAAGAGGTCGGTATGAACAAGACGGTATTGAATAGGGAATTTTTACGGGTTTTTGGGCAAACGGTTCATGAGTATAGTATCAATCAAAAAATAGAAAAGGCTAAATTATTATTGGTGAATACAGATTTACCTATTTATGAAATAGCGGAACAGATAGGTTATAAAAATGCGACCCATTTTTCTGCAGCTTTTAAGCGACAAGAGGGTACTAGCCCAAAAAAATATAAAACATCGGTTTTATAGCAAGTATAGTATTAAAACCGTTAATTGATCAACGAAACACCAATGCCTAACGTAGTTTGTCTGTGGTTATAGTCAATTAAAGTCTCTCCATAACCATCAAAGAACTGTACATGTCCATTAAAGTTTTTGTGTATTGGAAAAGACCAGTTTAATTGTAAGCTACCCCTGCTTTTATCTCCTAAGTTTAGGGAGTGTCGGGCGATGGCTCTAAAGCGTTGTCTGCCCCAATCATACGTAATATCGGCTTCACCACGCCCTATGTAATCAGATATGTTTTCGTTATCATCTATTTTGCTGCCCAAACGCAACCAGGGTTTGAGCATTACTTGCCAGTTGCCTTTTTCAAAACCGGCATGTAAAGCAATACGGTTCCAACTTCTAGAAATAGGGTCAGATTGTCCGTTAGATTCATGTATTATTGATACACCGACCATTTTTGCATCAAACCCCAGAATAGGAAATTTAATAGGGAAATTGGCTATAATTTCTGGCTTGTAATTGAGTTCACGAAAAGGTCTTGATCGCTCGGTATTATAAATTTGCCAATAGGCAGTTTGTGAGTAACCCATCCAAAGGTCCATATGACCGCCTAACATATTGTGGAAAATCTTTGTTTTTAAACTGATCTGAAATTTTGCCTCCACAGCATTTAAACTGTTGGGTTCATCTAAGACTTTATCTGAATTTTCGGCTACTGGAAACTCGTTTGGGTTGGTGGAGTATTTGGCTAAGGTCATATAAATGGGCTTGTAAGAGGTAAGTATAAAGTTACCACGATGGTGCTCATCATCAAGTTCCCATAATTCGGTTAAGCTTTTACTATTGTTAAAGTACCAATTGTCATCTTCACTATCTTGTGATAAACAAATAGTACAAGCAAAAAATAACAATGCGGATAGTATTGAAGTTGTTTTTGTATACATGATGAATTTTAATGTGGCAAAATTATATATTTGATTAGAATTCATAGTCGTAATTGTGCGATATCTTAATGCAATTGATATAGATATGAACCCAGCAGAGAACTACATTTTTAATCAACCGGAACCATACAAAGGTATATTAATGCATTTGCAAATGATGATCGAAACAACCTTGCCAGACGTTGAAATGAAATTTAAATGGAATATTCCGTGTTGCTACATTGGTAAATCGCCCATTTGTTATTTAAATTCCAATCATAAAAAGAAGTTCGTGGATATTGCTTTTTGGAATTCTGCCCACCTTACAAAACATTTGAACGTACTAATTTCTGAAAATAGAAAAGTAGTACGTTCATTACGTTATAGTACACTTGAAGGTATTGATAACGATATTCTAATTGATGTATTAAAAGATGCTTACTCCGTTCGTAAAAATGGGTTTTATAAGCAGAAGGATATTTCGTAGCTAAACAAATAGCAGCTATGTTTTATGGATTAGGTAGACTCTTTTCTGAGCAAAGGTCAAATTTATATTTTCCATCCAAACATTTTATAACACAGTTTTTATTGTCTATGAATGTTTTGTTAGTGACCAAGTTTTCAGTTTCCGATTTCCAAACAGTGTCAATCCTTTTATTTAAAATTCCACCTAATTTTCTTTTATCTAAATTATATTTTGCTTCTTGAGCTGATCCAGCCCAACACTCGGCGTAACCATAAGAAATTTTGTACTCGCCTATTTCCCAGGTTGTTGAAATTTTATCATCGCATTTGAAATAAGAGAAAAATATTAGACTAAACCCAATGACTGCGGTTACTGCAAATAGTCCAACAATTACCAGGGTTTTTTGCCAATTCTTTTTCGGGAATGTCCCAATTAATAGAATAACAATTAGAGCCAAAAAACCATTAAACCACGGAATAAGATTTTGATTAGTTAAGTCCCAATCCGACATATATATTCCAAGCGCAACTATAATTACGATTAATAATATGATTAAGATTATGGTTTTTAATTGTTTCAAAGTAAATGGCAACTACCTAAAACTCATTAACAACTGCTCTCAACGCTACTAAATCTGTCAATAGTTTTTTCATTAATCCTAAATCCAGCATGTTGGCACCATCACTCTTTGCATTGGCACAATCAAAATGAGTTTCTATAAAAAGTCCGTCAACACCTGCTGCAACACCTGCGCGTGCCATAGTACCGATCATTGCTGGTCTACCACCTGTTACACCAGAAGTTTGATTAGGCTGTTGTAACGAATGCGTTACATCTAATACCACTGGTGCAAATTGCTTCATTGTGGGTACACCCCTAAAATCAACGATCATATCTTGGTAACCGAACATGGTGCCGCGGTCGGTGATGATAGCTTGCTCATTTCCAGTTTCGGTTACTTTATTAACAGCATGCTTCATACTTTCGGGACTCATGAATTGTCCTTTTTTAATATTGACCGTTTTTCCTGTTTCTGCAGCGGCAACTACTAAATCTGTCTGGCGGGCCAAAAATGCAGGAATCTGTAATACATCTACATATTCTGCAGCCATTGCAGCGTCTTGTTCTGTGTGTATATCGGTAACCGTAGGTACTTTGAATGTTTCAGAAACCTTACGTAGAATCTTTAATGCCTTTTCATCCCCAATACCGGTAAAGGAATCCAATCTGCTTCGGTTGGCTTTTTTAAAACTTCCTTTGAATACATAAGGAATTTTAAGCTCGTCGGTTATGGTCACAATGTGTTCTGCAATGCGTAAGGCCATATCTTCACCTTCAATGGCACAAGGTCCTGAAAGAAGGAAAAAATTATTACTGTCCGTATGTTTTATTTGGGGTATAAGAGATAGGTTCATTCGTCGAATATTTTTAAACAAAGATACTATTTTAAGAAGCTTACTGTTCTATTAGGATAAGATTGTCGAAATCACAAATAGGAATGAAAATTAAACAGTTTCTAATTTTAATATCGCTTGTTCTTCTAACGGGCAAAGCCCATGCTCAATTTGGTAAAAATTGTGAATTGAGGCAGGTAAAGATCAATCTTATAAATCCTGGTTTGGAATATGAAATGGCATTGGGTGCCAATACCACTTTTGATATTAAAGCGGGTATTCAAGTTGCCTTAGACCCCTTGTTGCCAGATGTATATCGTGAATTCGGAATTTTTCCTGCGGTTGCCGCACAGTACCGGTATTACTACAATTTTGAAAAACGTCAGCGCAATAGAAGACAGATCTATGGTAACTCCGCTAATTACATAGCACCCGCGGCAGCTGTTTTTTTTCCTAGTCCTAGAACTATAGAAGATGAACTTGTAAAAGGAGCCTTTGGTTATGCCGGTCTGGTAACGGGAATACAGCGCAGTTATGACTCCAGTTTCAATTTTTCGGTTGATGTTGGTGCGGCTTATTATGCAGGGCAGTTTAAAGGCGGTATTTATCCCGTGGCCAACTTAAGTATAGGTTTTATCATTAGTGAAAAACGCTGGTGCGTAGGTCGTTAACTACGTAAGTATTTTCTTAATATTTCTTTAAATCAGGTGATTATTTTTTTAAATCATGTAGTTTTAATTGCAACATCAATCAATCTGCATGAAAAAAATTACACTTATTCTTTTGTTTTTATCGGTTACGGCTGCGCAAGCTCAGATCAAGGGTTTTTCCGAAAAAGGTACGGGTATCGTACATCTCGAACAACACCAATTCAAATTAGATTTATTTAGTCCCGGCATAAGTTATGAAGTGGGTTTGTTCAGAAACCAAAGTGTATCTGTTGCCCTTGGTCTTGGAATGGCCGCATATGAACCTGGCTATGTCTTTGGTTTGGCCTTGAACAATAGATACCGGTATTATCATAATTTTAATAGACGTGTTGATCGTAATAAGAATGTAAGTGGTAATTCGGGAAATTATATTGCTGCCGCACAGGCCATATTCTTTTCGCAAGCTAGGCTGACAACTAATATAACCGGTCCAGATGATTTTAATCTGGGTTTTTATGGAATGGTTTACGGTATTCAACGTACATATCCAAAAGGTTTTAATTTTAATGTGGAACTAGGTGGAGGATATTATAAAGGCGATGGGGTTCCAAGCGGTTATGGGCCACTAATAGGTTTTACCTTTGGCTGGGTGGCTACAAAAAGAAAATCTAGAAAACCTACGTTTGATTAAACTGGTCTGATATTTGATATACTTCCAGATAACCAAACCAAAATGAAATCATGAAAAAAATTATTTGCTTAACAGCAATTCTTATGTCCGCCGCTTGTGTAATTGCTCAGTCGAATAAACAAGTGGAAGACGGCATCTTTAAAATTAATGCCTTATTACCAGGGGTGTCTTATGAAATAGGAGTGGGGAATACCACCACTATCAATGCAGAGGCCATTATAGGTTTTGCTTTGAGAGGAGCATCTAACGTTGAAACCGAATTTGGAATATACCCTGGACTGGCGGTAGATTTTAGACATTACCTCAATTTTGAAAGGCGTTTGCGAAAAAGAAAAAATATATCGGGGAATTCTGGAAATTACATTTCTTTCTTAAATCAATTTCAGTTTGGCACTCCATTGATCGGTAATTTGGAATATGCTTCTGATTATTATTATAACGCGGCAATCGTGTATGGTCTTCAGCGAACCTATAAAAAAGGATTTTATTGGAGCTTGGCCTTTGGCCCCGGTGTTTTTATCAATGAATTTGATAAGGTTACGGGTCTTTTGGTTGACCTAAGATTAGGTTGGGTCGTTGGTGGTAGAAAATAAGTGTATTCTGTTTCTTGAACCTGCTCAAAATCAATAAGATAAAAATAACATAAGATTAAGTGTAGCTATGAATATTTGAAGTATCTTTGCACGCTTAAATAAGACCTTATGTCCACTACTACAAAGAATATTGCGATCATTGCGCACGTTGACCACGGTAAGACCACCTTGGTAGACAAAATAATGTACCACTGTAGCTTGTTTCGTGAAAACGAGAATACAGGTGATTTAATTTTGGATAATAACGACTTGGAAAGAGAACGTGGTATTACCATTACTTCCAAGAACGTTTCCGTTATATATAAGGATACTAAGATCAATATTATTGATACTCCTGGTCACGCCGATTTTGGTGGTGAAGTTGAGCGTGTATTGAATATGGCAGATGGTGTTTTGTTGTTGGTAGATGCTTTTGAAGGACCTATGCCACAAACACGTTTTGTACTTCAAAAAGCAATCGATCTTGGTTTAAAGCCTTGTTTGGTAATCAATAAAGTGGATAAGGAAAACTGTACTCCAGAAGAGGTACATGAAAAAGTTTTCGATTTGATGTTTGAACTAGGTGCTGAAGAATGGCAATTGGACTTCCCTACGGTATACGGTTCTGCAAAGAACAACTGGATGAGTACCGATTGGCAGAATGAAACTGAAAACATTGAGCCTTTATTGGATATGGTAATTGAGCATATTCCAACTTTTGAACCAAAAGAAGGAAATACTCAAATGTTGATTACTTCTTTGGATTTCTCTTCATTTACAGGTAGAATCGCTATTGGTAGATTACAACGAGGAACTTTGAAAGAAAATCAGCAAATTTCCTTGGTAAAGCGCGATGGTTCTATCGTGAAGTCCAAAATAAAGGAATTATATGTTTTTGAAGGTCTTGGCCGTAAAAAAGTACAAGAAGTAGAAACGGGCGATATTTGTGCATTGGTTGGTGTTGAAGGTTTTGAAATTGGTGATACGGTTGCCGATTTTGAAAATCCTGAAGCGTTAAAAACTATTGCGATCGATGAGCCTACCATGAGTATGTTGTTTACCATTAACGATAGTCCGTTCTTTGGTAAAGATGGTAAATTCGTTACTTCTCGTCATATCAACGATAGACTTCAAAAAGAATTGGAAAAGAACTTGGCGTTACGTGTAAACGAAACGGATAGTGCAGATAAGTTTTTAGTATTCGGTCGTGGGGTATTGCACCTTTCGGTTTTAATCGAGACAATGCGTCGTGAAGGATACGAATTACAAATTGGTCAGCCACAAGTTATCATCAAAGAAATTGATGGTGTTAAATGTGAGCCGGTAGAGGCATTGACGATAGATTTACCAGAAGCAGTTTCAGGTAAAGCTGTTGAGATGGTTTCTATGCGTAAAGGTGAAATGACCAGTATGGAGGCTAAAGGTGAGCGTATGGTTTGCGAGTTTATAATTCCTTCTAGAGGTATTATTGGTCTTCGTAACCAATTGTTGACCGCTACGGCTGGTGAGGCTATTATGGCACACCGTTTCTTGGAGTACCAACCAATGAAGGGAGATATTCCACAAAGACAAAACGGTTCTTTGGTTTCTATGGAAACAGGAAAAGCAATTCCTTATTCTATTGATAAATTACAAGATAGAGGTAAGTTCTTTGTTGATCCGGGTGAAGATATTTATGAAGGTCAGGTCATTGGTGAAAACTCTCGTGGAGATGATATGACCGTGAACATTACTAAAACCAAAAAATTGTCTAACGTACGTTCTTCCGGTGCAGATGATAAAGCTAAAATTGTTCCTGCAATTAAGTTTTCATTAGAAGAGGCATTGGAATATATTCAGAAAGATGAGTATGTTGAGGTTACTCCTAAGTTTTTACGTCTTCGTAAAATCTACTTAACCGAGAACGAGCGTAAGCGTAACAAAATAGCATAAGTTAACGTCTCTTATTTAAGATACTTGCTTGCTTTATAGTTTAAAAGCCACCTTAATAAAGGTGGCTTTTTTGTTTTAAGGTGATGAGTTTGAGTATTAAATGGAAATGTTGCATTCTTACGTAGTTGTTTTATTGGCGATTAACCGCTATTAACTAAGAAAAACGCAAAATTTTAAGATAGATTTTCCTACTTCCTTAATAATGTGTTCATCCTGCAATTTTCTTCGTTTCTACACGGAAATTTATCTAATTTAAAGTGAAAATTTAACTCAACTCAAACTAAATAATTATGCAACTAAAAGGTAAAAATGTACTTATTACAGGGGGTACTCGTGGTATTGGAAAATGTATGGTTCAACACCTTATAAAAAATGGTGTAACCAATATAGCGGTAATAGCTCGTGATAAGGGTAATCTAAAGCAGTTATCGGAAGAATTTCCAGAGGTTAATTTTCTTAGAATGGCTGGTGATGTCGCTAATATTCAAGTGTTGCGTGATGCTGCTGCACGAATTGAAGATAAATGGGGTCATCTTGATATTTTGATCAATAATGCTGGCATTGTTGCTGCCGGTCCTTTAGAAGATATTCAGGATGAAGATTTGTACGATCAGGTTGCCGTTAACCTTACTGCGGTCATGTTATTGACAAAGTACTGTATTCCATTATTGAAGTTTTCAGAAGATGCTTATATCTTGAATATTTCATCGGGACTGGGATTGATCGGTATGCCTTTCTATGCGGTTTATGGTAGTACTAAAGCCGCAATTCGTCAGTTCTCAGATTCTATGAGGCGGGAATTGGCTCCTTTTAAGGTATCGGTTACCTGTGCTTTTCCAACAGCTACGGATACCGAAATGATGCAAAAATTTAAGGGCAGAAAAATGGATGCTCCTGAATATGTTGCGGAGCGCTCATTGGAAGGTTTATTTAATAAAGAAATACAAGTAATTTTTGGAGGAGAGGAACGACTCAAGGAAAATACCTTGAATTTTGAGGCACCGGAAGAATTGGATAAAAAGGTTGCCGAAAGTTATGAGGAACGAAAAACTGCCAGTTTAGATCATAAAGCCGTGTGATTTCTTCTGGGAAATAAACTAACGGCACACAATTATGAAATTAATTTACAAATTATCTATTTTATCAGTATTTGCAGTAGTAATATCCTGTAAGGAAACTCCAAAATCGGTCAATGAACCAGCCAAAGAAGTGGTTGCTGAAACAACTGTTATATCATATCCAGATTCATGGATAAACTCCAGAGTAGAAAAAGCGAAAGAAAAATTAAACGCAACTGATGCCGGAAAAGTAATATGGAGTGCGATGGAAGCCCATGGTGGTTTAGATACTTGGTATGCTAACGGTCCAATTTCATTTCGTTTTAATTATCAGCCTTTAAACGGGAAAACGCAAAGAGATAGTTACCAAACGGTAGATACTTGGAGCAATCGTGCAGTGCATACAAGTACAACAGATGATACCGCTAAATTTGGTTGGACAGGTGAAAAGGCTTGGGTAAAGGCAAAAGATAGTACCGCTTTTGTATACGACACCAAATTTTGGGCGCTTACACCAATATGGTTTGTTGGGCATCCGTTTGTTTTAAGTGGGGAAGGGGTAAACCTAGAGCTGTTAGAACCAACTACGTTCAAAGAACAAGATTACAATGTGGTTAAGGTAACTTTTGATGCCGGTACCGGTGATGCGCCAGACGATTACTATATTTTATATGTACATAAGCAAACCAATAAAATTGGGGTTATGCGTTACATTGTTTCTTACCCTGAGTATTTTAAAGATGGTGGTCACGCTCCTGAGAAGTTCACTGAATTTATTGGGGAGCAAACTGTAGACGGAATTACCATGCCAGGCGGATTTAAAACGTATTGGACGGTTGATGGTAATCAGCCAGGGGAGTACATTACTAAAATTGATTTTACAGATGTCTCTTTTGAGAAAAATCTGCCCAAAGACTTTTTTAATGCACCTGCAGATGCTAAGATATTGAACTAATTGGTGGTTAAACTAAAAGCAAAAAAAAATCCCAAAGGTAACTTTGGGATTTTTTTATAAGGCTTCATTTATTATTTTGTGTAAAGAGGCAACTGCTGCTCCTATGATTCCGGCGTGGTTCTGTAGTTTGGCCGGGATTACCTTAGTCTCGATTTTTATTTGAGATTTAAACTGGTCAAAATCCTTTGATGCCCCACCACCTAAAATAATTAAATTTGGAGAGACTATTAATTCAACATATTCTAAAAAGGTGTTGAATCGCTTACCCCATTTTTTATAGGAAAGGCCTTCTTTATCCTTGGCGGAACCAGCTGCCCATTTTTCTATTTTTTCGTATTTTTTATAAGGTATTTGACCCAATTCAAAATTAGGTATCAATCTCCCATCCAAAAAAGCACCGCTTCCTAGTCCGGTACCAATGGTAATCATTATGACCAAACCTTTTTCACCTTTTCCGGTGCCATAATTCATTGTAGCATATCCGGCGGCATCTGCATCATTAATGACCGTAAAGTCCAATCCGGTTTTCTTTTCCAATACTTTTTCCACATTAACCCCTAACCAACTTGGGTCTAAGTTTCCAGTAGCTTTACATACCCCGTTCTTTATAATAGTGGGGAACCCACAACCAACTTTTCCTTTATGATCAAAATGGGCAACAATTTCAGCAATAACATCGGTCATTGCATCTGGGGTTCTAGGTTTTGGGGTAGGTATTCTATAGCGTTCAGAAATCATTTTACCTGTTTCTCCATCTACCAATGCGCCTTTAATACCTGATCCTCCTACATCAATACCTAGTAAAGTCATTTTAAAATTTATTATTGAAATACAAAGAAACAAAAAAGTTTCCGCTCTTTGAAGTTGTATTTTTAATGCGATTATAGTATAAGTGCCATTAAAATAAGGGTATAAAAAAAGGACCTTAGGTCCTTTTAAATTTATTGTGGCATCATTAGCGTAACAATAGTACTTACCTGCACCTCTTCATCATCTTCATCTATTTCGGTGTCTACCGTAAAAGTGAGGATAAATTGTTTGCCAACATACATAGGATCGGTTAGATCATACATTTTGCTTGCCTCATCGGAAATAGTACTGAATTCTGCCCTGTATCCGTCATTGTCGGTAAAGACATACACACCATCTTCATAGCCAACATATGTTGCATCCATTTTTTCTGCATCTTGGCTATATATACTGGTTAATGAAGTTAGGGTAAGAAACAGTACTGCTACAATTGATTTCATTTTTTATACGTTTAGTTAATGATTTTTTTTGTTGATTTTCAAATCTTTTTTTTAGTTGAAATATCCATACAAATGAAATCTAAATATTTGAATAACGATTTTTTTTATCATTTTATTATGAATGTTTTTTTAGTGTTCTAAGTTTTTGATTTACAGTGTGCTAATTTAACCTGCACTGGGCAATGGCTTAGAGATGCAGCCTGAAACAAGTAGCAATATTACTTATTTAGGAATAAAATTTATGAAGGATACCATAACTTAACCTTTCTAAACCATAATTGTACCATCTGCTGGGTCTAGTAAAGAGGTATCTACCAGTTTTGTTGAGATTCATCACACATAAAAAAATGGACCAAAGACCTGAAAATACCAGTCTGGTTAGGTATTATGATGAATATTATGGTAGGTGATGGATTATTGAAGCTATCACCTACCATTGTTTGATGCAAAGGAGATTGTTTAAAACTTAACTCAGCACATTGGTAACTCCTGGTGTGGGTATAGGATAAAAACCATCTGCATTTGGTACGGTTGGTGGTGTAGCATCCCAAGTAAGCTCACTAGGCATAATTTGTTTCTGGGAGGCCATGGCATCTTCCCATGTAATAATTTTACCGGAGTAGGTAGCCATACGTCCCATGATTGCTGTCAAGGTACTTTTTGCTCCATTCTCCGTATCGCTTATAACTTCATTGTTCCTTATGGCAGAGAATAACCTATCGTGCTCCACTTGATAAGGGTTAGGGTCATTTCTATTACGGTAGTCGAACATTTTTTCACCATCCAGACCAATAATACTGGCTGCACCTGCATCCCTCATTTCAATACTTCCCTTTGTTCCTTGGAAATTTTCACCCACCTTGGACCATGTACCTGGCTGGTGACGGCACTGACTGGCAATGACAGCCCCACTAGGGTAGGTAAACTCTACAAAATGATGGTCAAAAATTTCGCCATGGTCTTTTCCTGTCCGTACCAATCTTCCACCCATACCCTGTGCTGAAATAGGGTACTCGCCAATAAACCAATTGGCCACGTCTATATTATGAATATGTTGTTCCAGGATATGGTCTCCACACAACCAATTAAAGTAATACCAATTACGCATTTGGTATTCCAGTTCTGTTTGTCCTTCCTTACGGGGTCTAACCCAAACTCCTGCACTATTCCAGTACACTTGTCCAGATACAATTTTGCCCACATCGCCTTGTTTAATTTTATCGGCTATGGCCAAATAATTATTTTGGTAATGACGTTGTAGGCCCACCACTACATTTAGCTTTTTTTCCTTGGCTATCTTGCCCATTTCCAAAACTTTTCTAATTCCTGGGGCATCCACGGCGCAAGGTTTCTCCATGAACACATGTTTACCGGCATTAATGGCATATTCAAAATGGTAGGGCCTAAATCCTGGTGGTGTGGCTAAAATTATAACATCGGCTTGATCAATAGCTTTTTTGTAGGCATCAAAACCTACATATTTATGGGCATCTTTTACATTTACTTTTTTGGTACCCTCAAATTCCTTTTGAAGATTCATCAAACTTTTATCCAATTGATCTTGAAAGGCATCCGCCATTGCCACCAATTCTATATTTTCGTCTGCTTTAAGGGCTTGATTGGCGGCACCCGTACCACGACCTCCACATCCAATTACGGCAAGTTTTAACATTTTGTCATTCAATACATTTGCCATTGCTGAAATTTCTAACCCGGGTAGTAACAATCCTGCACCTACAAGTGCCGTATTTTTACAAAATCCACGTCTAGAGTTTTCGCTTTTTTCTTGATTGTCATTTTTTGAATTGGTCATGATGTTTTGGTTTAAGGTTTAACTAGGCTATTCGCCCCAATATTTTTTAATTTCGGTTTCAGTAGGTATGTTGAGGGCTCTTACTACTCTAAATCCTACGAATGGGGAATCTGTATTCCACCATATACTCTTTGGAAATTGTGGGTCCCTCATTTTCCAATTTTCAGTAGAGGCCATTCTAGCGGCACTTCGTAAATATTGGGCGTCATCATAATAGGAACCGCCACGTACCGAGTGTGGGTAGGTGTTGCTGGACGCTTCCCATGGGGAACTGGAACGGGCACCTCTTTTAGAATACACATCAGGTACATACTGGTCCAAGGTCCATTCCGCAACATTGCCGTGTATATCATATAAACCCCATGCATTGGGCTTTTTTTGACCTACAGGGTGATAGGTGTCATCGCTATTTTCATAATACCATGCATATTCCTTTAGTAAAGCTGGGTCATCACCAAAATGGTAGGCCGTGTTGGTTCCGGCACGGGCACTATATTCCCATTCCGCTTCTGTAGGCAGTCTATAAAAATGACCTGTTTTGGCAGAAAGCCATTTGCAAAATTGAGATGCGGCATAATGGGTCACATTTCCCACGGGTAAGCCTTTACCGGTTCCCATGCCCAAACTCATGTCTACATAAGGTATTGTTGCCCCGGCAACGGCATCTACCTTTAAAGAAAGGTCCGTAGCTTTATTTTTTTGTTGAATGCTGTCTATAGTCCTATTTATGAACAAATTGTAGATTTCCCAAGTTATTTCATGTTTTGAAATATAGAATGCTGGTAAACTTACCTTATGCTTGGGACCTTCATCCTCTATTCTATTTGGTTCTAAAGCCGGACTTCCCATCATAAAACTTCCGGCTGGTATCGCGGCCATTTCTAGTTGTAATTGGGTGCCGTCAATAGGTTGGACATAATCTTCTAAAGTGTCATCCTGAGCATGTGAAATCCTTAAACCTATAATAAAAAGCAGGAATAAGAGACGGTAGGTTTTTTTCATCCTTAAATATATGATTTTTTGAAGGATACTAATGTTAATGCTCGTAGCTGTCTTTACTTATAGTTTTTGTATGATTTCTTTGGAAAAATAACCGTTACAATTATAAACGGTGTGTTATAAGTTTATAAGAAATAGCAGTTTTATTTTTTATGTTGCTGTTTTTTACCGCTTTTTTTGTGATTTAGGCAATACTGTTTAAATGCCTATGTAGTTTAGCAATCAAATGAAACTACATGTAGTATTTTTGTTGCTGTTTTTTAAGTTTATAATAAATTGTCCAACTTTTTTATGTTCTTGATCGTAGGTGATTGCAGAACAGAGGTTGAAATTTTTAATAGTTGTAAAACATATAGATCATATGGCCCATAAAAATGCAGAAGAGGAAAGATTAGCTGTTGAGGATAATTACAAGAACTGGAAAAGATGGGGACCTTATCTGGCCGAAAGGCAATGGGGTACCGTAAGGGAAGATTATAGTGCTAATGGCAATGCTTGGGATTTTGTTACTCATGATAAGGCGCGTAGTAATGCATATAGGTGGGGTGAAGAAGGTATTGGCGGTTATTGTGATTCTAGGGAAATCCTATGTTTGGCTCCTGCATTTTGGAACGGTAAGGACCCTATTTTAAAAGAGCGTTTATTTGGACTTACCAATAATGAGGGCAATCATGGGGAAGATGTAAAAGAACTTTACTTTCATCAAGTTTCTACCCCAACCCATTCTTATTCCAAATACCTATACAAGTATCCACACAAGAAATTTCCGTACGCAGAGCTTGTACGTAAAAATAAAAACAGGAACAGAGAACAACCGGAATTTGAGATTTTGGATTCCAAAGCATTTTCCAATAACTCTTATTTTGATTGCTTTATAGAGTACGCCAAGGCAGATGTTGGTGATGTTTTGATGAAAGTAACCGTTGTAAACCGGGGATCAAGGGCGGCAAATATTCACGTATTGCCACATCTGTGGTTCAGGAATTTTTGGAAGCATAATGATCGTTTTGAGCGCCCGGAAATGAAAGCTATTTCCAATACTGCTGTTCAATCTAGAAGTACAAGAAATGGTAGGTATTACTTTTATCATGAAAATGGTAAGCAGTTGTTTTGTGAAAATGAAACCAATAATGAGCGTATTTATAATGTTCCCAATGAAGTTGACTATGTAAAAGATGGTATAAATAATCATGTGGTAAATGGTAAGGATACTGTAAATCCAGAAAATACTGGGTCTAAGTTTGCGGTTTGGCATAAATACAAATTAAAAGCAGGGGAGGAAAAAGTAATTAAGGTTAGGTTGAGCAAAAAGAAAAATGCTGACCCTTTTAGTGATTTTGATGCCATTTTTACGAAGAGAATAACGGAGTGTGAGGAATTTTATGGCGACATTTTACAGAAAGATCTTCCTACCCATCAGCAAGATATTGCCAAAAAAGCTTTCTCTGGTTTGTTATGGACCAAGCAGTTTTACTATTATGATGTATTTAAATGGCTTTTTGGCGGCCCCGGAGAACCCAAACCGTATAGAACGGATACCCGAAACACACGTTGGGAACACCTAACCAATAGACATGTTATTTCCATGCCCGATAAGTGGGAGTATCCATGGTATGCCGCTTGGGACCTTGCTTTTCACATGGCGTCATTTGTAGAAATAGACCCCTATTTTGCTAAGGAACAATTGCTTCTTGTACTTAAGGAAAGTTATATGCACCCTAACGGACAAATACCTGCATATGAATGGAATTTTAGCGATGTAAATCCGCCTGTGCATTCTTGGGCAGTTTGGACCGTTTATGAAAAAGATAAAAAGCGTACCGGTAAAGGAGATGCGTTATTTTTAGAGAAAGCATATCAAAAACTGCTGGTCAATTTTACCTGGTGGGTCAACCAAAAGGATAAAAGTGGCACCAACCTATTTGAAGGCGGATTTCTAGGTTTGGATAATATAGGGGTGTTTGATCGTAATCATATGCCAGAGGGCATCACCCGCATGCAGCAGGCAGATGCCACAAGTTGGATGGCCATGTTTACCCTTAACATGCTAAGGATGACATTGGAATTGGCCAAAACCAATCCTATTTATGAGGATAGTGTGGCTAAATTCTTTAAGCACTTTCTCAACATTGCCTGGGCCATGCATCATATTGGTAAAAAGGAAATCTCTTTATGGGATGATGAGGACAATTTTTATTACGATGTGGTAGAAATGTCCAACGGTACTACAGATAGATTAAAGGTAAGGTCCTTGGTAGGGATCATACCCTTGTTTGCTGTGGAAATTATCCATAAGGATTTATTTGAAGAGCTTAAGAACTTTAAAAGCAGGGCAGCTGAGATTGTACGAACACGTCCGGATCTGGCTTCTTTGGTATCCAATATTGAGGAATATAACGCGGATGGGAATTATCTTTTCTCTATCATGCGTGGATTTAGATTGGAAAAACTTCTACATAGATTATTGGATGAAAATGAATTCTTATCTGATTATGGTATACGTTCGCTATCTAAATATCATGAAAAGCATCCGTATATTTTTCAGCATAATGGAAATCACCAAATACAATATGAGTCAGGTGAAAGTCGCTCCAATATGTTCGGTGGAAACTCCAATTGGCGTGGACCTATTTGGCTTCCGTTGAATTATATGATTGTGCAATCCTTAAGAAAGTATTATTCATTTTACGGCAAGCAGTATGTCTATGAATTTCCAACAGGTTCTGGTGTAAAAATGAACTTGAACGAGATTGCAAATGAAATTTCCAAAAGATTGATCAAATTGTTCGAGGCTAATGAAGATGGTAAATATGTATATCATTCAGACGATGCCAATCACGTATTCACCCAAAATGAACACTTTAAAAATGAACATTTCTTTTACGAGTTTTTTGATGGCGACTCCGGTAAAGGGTTGGGCGCAGCGCACCAAACGGGGTGGACAGCCTTAATTGCCAACCTTATAATGGAGTTGGAACAGCATTCGTAGTTTTCTTCATTTAAAATATTGTATATTAGAGAACGGGCTATGTGCTTTTTCATAGCCTCATCTAATTAAATAACATTTTCTGATGAAAAACGATACAATCCACATATCGAAAATAATCAAAAATGTTCCCCACACTACTAATGATGCTGACTATACCGTCTGCTGGATCAAGGATGAAATTAAAGGTATAGAGATAGATGGTATTCTTTATGCCAATATTTCAAACTCCATTTTCTTTCTTGATAACAAGATGCAGTGGAAATTGTATGTAAAAGAAGGAGCTCCAAATACGGGGTATCTGTTACAGTTGTCTCATGAGGTATTAAGTCACCCCTTATTAAGTAAGTTGCATATCAATAAAGTTCGTCTGTTCAATTCGGGCACGGTACCCTTGTTTAAATTAAGTCCCGGTATAGAAAAACGTACCCAAGCCATTTTAGAAATGATCGATGAGCTTTTGGGTTCGCATTTAAACCATAAGGAAGATGCCCTCATATCTTTATTGAATACTTTTTTTGTGTATTGCGATGGTCAATGTAACATTAAATCTATAATTGAAAAAAACCATACAAAGGCTAACATTGTGTATTCCTTTAAGCAACTGGTAGATCAGAATATTGAAGATTCCCATGAGGTAGGCTTCTACGCTTCACGACTTAATATATCTACAAAATATTTGAATGAATGTGTACAAGAGGTACTTAATGTGAGTTCTAAAAGTATCATTATAGAACAGCTGTTGATTCGTTCGCGGCATGCATTAAAATTTTCAAATAAGACGATAAAGGAAATTAGCTATGAGCTCGGTTTTTCTACACCAGATTATTTTAGTTATTTCTTTAAAACACAGACGGGATCCAAGCCTTCTTTGTTGAGGAGATCGGTTGGTTCTTAATTTCAAGGTTTATACCGTGATTTTCCCATTTTTACCATTATGGTTTATACCTAATTTGGTATAAAAATATAATCATGGACAGACAAAGTTTTATTAAAAAATCAGGTGCAGGTATTAGTTACGCTTTATTTTCCGGACTTATTTTCTGCAAAAAGCAAGATGATGAGGCTATTTTCGCAAACAGCAATGATCCCAAGATCATACGTGATACGGACGGGGAGGTCCTCAATGTTATAGGGGATATCCAGACCCATAAATTAATGGGAACCGAAACCAACAATCAAATTTTTGAATGGGTAGATAATGTAGAACCTGGTGTTGGTATTCCGCCCCATGTGCATACTAAGGAAGATGAAATTTTCAGGGTGGTTAAGGGCGAAGTGGAAATTACTGTTGATGGCGAAAGCACGGTTTTAAAAGCAGGTGATATTGCTTTTGCACCAAAAAACATACCCCATACATGGAAGGTGGTAGGAACCGAAAAAGCTAAAATGATTACTTCTGCACTACCTGCGGGTATTGAATTTATGTTTCAAGAATTATCGGAGCTACCTGCCGGACCGCCAGATTTTGAAAAAGTGGCTCAAATATGTGCAAAACAGGGTATCACCTTTGTTTAAGTTTTATTCGTTGGTACGTTAGAAACTGCAACATAAATGTTAATTATTAATTTAACGTATCAGCGGCAACTGCCGTAAATAGCTTGCTACAAAAATCACTTCCGATTTAGTGATAATTTTTAAAATCAAAACCAATTTTATATTACCTATGTGTCTCTTTTTTTGAGCAAATGAGTTAAAAATTTATGTCTAACTTCTAATAAATAACTGTATCTTAAAAAATGGAATTTATACAGCTTTATGAATCTTAAGGACGGTGTTAAAACTGCTGAGAATAAAGTGTCTACAGAGGCGCGTAGGCTCAGCGATTTGGTTAAAGATAAAGGTAAATCTTTAGTGGGTCGTTTAGAGTGTTTTGAAGATATCATAAGTTTAGAAGTAGGGGATACCGGTCTGCATAGGGCAAAGACTTTGGAGCGCGAGTTTGATGTTCGCCAGCTCTACTTAAAATATGAAGGGGATAACCCTACCGGTACACAAAAAGATCGCATTGCATTTGCTCAGTTGTATGACGCACTCCGTCGCGAATTTGAAGTGGTGAGTTTAGCTACTTGCGGCAATTATGGCGTTGCCATGGCATTAGCGTCAGATTTGGCAGGTGTTGCCTGTAAAATATTTATTCCTGAAAGTTATCATACCGATCGTGTAATAGAAATGCAAACCTTGGGAGCGGAGATTATTCGTATTCCCGGTAGTTACGAAGATGTAGTGACGGCAAGTTCTCGTTTAGCGGAAGAACATGGCTGGTACGATGCCAACCCTGGTGGTGCCAATACGCCACTACAAATTTCAGCCTATGCGCAAATTGCACAAGAAATCTTTGAGGATTTAGGGGATGCACCTAAATATTGTGCCGTTCCGGTTTCAAACGGAACATTGTTCGCCGGTATTTACAGGGGATTTGTAAATCTGTACAAAAGAGGAAAAACATCACGAATTCCTAAAATGATTGCGGCCTCTGCTTCTCATAAAAACCCTATTATTGAATCGTTTTTACAAAATTTAGATCATTGTAAAGATTTGAATCCCGCAGCAATTAAAGAAACAAAATACAACGAACCATTGATCAATTGGCACAGTTTTGATGGGGAAGAGGCGCTGTATGCCTTACAGAAATCTGAGGGTGAAGCTTTTAATATTAGTGATAAAAAATTGAAAGAGATGACTTCTCTTTTACATAAAAAGGAAGGATTCCGAATTTTACCTGCTTCAACGGCGGGTTTGATCGGACTCTTGGAACTGGACGAAAAAATGAATTTTGAGCCTGATCGGTTTGTGGCGGTGCTCACTGCAAAAAATTAAAAAATAGATGAAAAAAGTTATTGATGGTAAGGCATTGGTGTATTGTGAAGGAGCATTTAATACTCTTAACGGTAAAACGGCACATGGGCTGGTTCGCTTTACCGAACGGTATGAGGTTGTAGGTGTTTTAGATGCAAAATATGCAGGTAGTGATGCCGGTGATGTTTTGGATGGTAGGCCTAACGGAATTCCGGTTTTTAAAGATCTGGAAGCTGCCAATGAAGCTCTTGCTGCTAGCGCGAACTTGCCAAGTTATTTGGTGATAGGTCTTGCGCCAGATGGTGGTAGACTACCACAAGTGGCAAAGGCAACTATTAAAAATGCATTGCTTCAAGGTTGGAACGTTGATAGTGGTTTGCACGATTTCTTGACCAGTGACCCCGAACTTATGGCATTGGCAAAAGAAAAAAATGTAAAAATTAGAGATATAAGAAAGACACCAGACCGTGATCAACTACACTTTTTCACTGGTGATATTGAGAAAGTTGATTGTTTAAAATTAGCTGTTTTGGGTACGGACTCCGCATTGGGGAAACGTACAACTGCTTGGATATTGGTACATGCATTTCGTAAAGCGGGTAAAAAGGCGGAAATGATTGGAACCGGACAAACCGGTTGGATGCAGGGAGCAAAATATAGTATGGTAATGGATAGCTGTATCAACGATTTCGTCTCTGGTGAAATAGAACATGCCGTGGTGAGTGCCTATAACAATGAAGATCCAGATGTTATTGTTATTGAAGGGCAGGGGAGCTTAATGAACCCTGCATACCCTGGCGGATTTGAAATTCTGGCCGCAGGCAGACCCGATTACGTTATTCTGCAACACGCACCAAAACGATTGGAGTATGATGGATTCCCTGGTTATAAAATGCATTCGTTAGAAGAGCAAATACATGCCATTCAAGTAATTTCTGGTAAAGAGGTTATTGCGATTACGGTGAATCATGAAGGAATGGAAAAAAGCGAAATTTTAGATGTTTGTAAGGCCATCACCCTAGAAACAAAACTACCAGCTTTTGATGTGTTGGAATATGGTGCAGACGATTTAATTGCGCATTTAATGACGAAAGTAAAATGAAAATAACCCATATTTCTTTTGAGCGTTTAGACTTGAAATTGTCTGATCCGTATACGATTGCCTATGAAACCATTGACCGTACCAGTAACTTTATTTTAAAGCTTGAAACCGATGGTAAAATTGTGGGTTACGGCTGTGCTGCACCTGATCCAGTGGTTACTAATGAATCACCAAATGATGTGACGGACGCCATTAAAAACACCATCATTCCTTATTTACTCGGTAAAGACCCATTTACTTATGCATTGCTTTTATTGGAACTGAAAGGGTTATTGGGCAAAAGATCGTCTGCTTTGGCAATGGTAGATTTGGCGTTGTTCGATATTATGTCTAAAAAAGCAGAGGTGCCTTTATATCAATTTTTAGGAGGGTATCGTAATCACATCGCTACCAGTATTACTATTGGTATCATGGGTGTTGAAGATACGTTAGCTAAGGCAAGTGAATTTGTAGAACAAGGCTTTTCAATTTTAAAGATTAAAGGAGGTTCTAATTTAGAAGAAGACATTGCCAAAATGCGATTGATCCATGAAAAATACCCGAATATTGAATTGCGTTTTGATGGTAATCAAGGCTACTCGGTAAAAGAATCTATTGCCTTTGTGAAAGCGACTGCGGCTATTGGGGTCGAAATTTTTGAACAACCTACCATAGTTGAGGCGGAAGAAAGATTGGGCGAAGTAATGGATCAGGTAAATGTTCCCATAATGGCAGATGAAAGCCTAAAAACATTGACCGATGCATTTCGTTTGGCACAAAATGAACGGGTAGATATGGTGAACATCAAACTACAGAAAGTTGGTGGTATTTGGGCAGGTATGCATATCAACTCGGTAGCTAAGGCTGCAAAACTAGATGCAATGGTGGGGTGTATAGATGAATGCGGGTTGGGTATTTCCGCCGGATTACATTTTGTCCTATCCAGACCTAATATTAAATATGCCGACCTAGACGGACATTTTGATATTATCGATGATCCTTTTCATTCTATTTTTAAACTGGAGAAAGGAATTTTATATCCTACGGATACATACGGGCTGGGATTTTCGGAGTAGAAATAGTATTACTTATTTCTAACTATTCAAAAAGATTTATTACATGTGCAGAGCAAGTTATGTGCGATGCTTCTAAACCACATTGGCACTATAATCTTCACGAATTGTTCCCCATTGACGTTCACTTAAATAAGGACCCTATTTCAACCGATCTTTTTCTTCTTTTTAGTGTTTGGTCAACTGATCTTAATTAGAGTTTTTCATAGGGCATTTTAATTATTAATCTGCAAAGATTTCATAGTGTGTTACTTTTTCGGGAAAATCGATAAGATAGTTTTTGTCTTCAGGATAGTATTTTGCTATTTCATAATCTTCGCCAGCAAAATTTTTAATGACTTCTAAATTCTCCCAAACGGTGATTAGTTTGAAATAGGCAAATTGATTATCTGTATTTTTTAAGAACATTAATTTTATAAAACCGTCTGTGCTACTGTAGTCTGGTATAGCACGAACTTTCATAAATTCTTCATACTCATTGAGGTGTTCTACTTTTGTTCTTCCTTCCCAAATACGTGCGATCATTTATCTGTTTTTTACATCAAATTAAACGTTGACCAAAATTCCCTTTGAGTAAATCAATCTTAATAATAGTTATTATGTCAGTATAATTTATTTGTGGATTGAATACCAATTCTTAATCATATAAAATACCTTATTCATTGTTCCTCTTTGAATCTCGCTTATCAGCTATATAATATGCGAATATGAATAATAGGAATATTAATAATAGGAATATGGGGTTGAAACTAATAATACCTAAACCAAATTTATAATTAACATAATAGAAATCTAGATAGCCTATAAGACCAGCAAGTAATGTTAAACCATAAAAAAGATAATATATTTTTCTTTTAGTAAGATATAAAAATACAGAAATGGATAAGCATAATATGCCTATATAATGTTCTAAACTTAAAACATAGTTACTAAATATAGTAATAGCTATTGAAATCATTAAGAGGATAGTGGAAATAGCTAAGGGAATTATATCTAATTCAATTTTTTTCATCTTGTATCATAATTATCAATTTCCACTTTTCAGATTCTGCAAACATTTTAATAGTGGAGTCTCTTTTTTTTAGAAAATTAGTCATGTATTTTTTTAGAAATAAACCATCTGCAATTTTACCCAAAAATCCCATAGGAGAGGTGTAATCAAAATAGTCGGTCATCAACGTGCCATTTTGGTAATTTTCAAAAACATGTTGGTGTTTAAAATTTTTGAAAGCCCCATTTACCATTTCATCGGTAAAATAATTGGGGTATTCATAAGCCGTTATTTTGGTAGTAAGGTTTTGATGGACACCAAAATGTTTTGCCCGCCAAGTAACCCATTCATTTAAACCTATTAATCCGCTAGTTACGCCAGCAATTGCCTCTTCGTTGGTGTGTTCCGTAGAAATTTTGTGCAGGTCAATACTACGAGAAAGGTCAAAGACAATTTCCTTTTTTGCGTTGATTTTGGTTTTAAGAATAATCTTTGGCATATATGATTATGTCTAAACCGCCCTTTGCACTACTTCAAACACTTTATTGGCGTCGCATTTAATGGTCTTGGCCGGGTATTTTAAAATTAAGGCATAATCATGCGTTGCCATAAGGATGGTGCGGCCAGATTTGTTGATTTCCTGTAGAACTTTCATTACTTCAACACTAGTTTGGGGATCTAGGTTCCCGGTAGGTTCATCGGCAATGATCAGTTCTGGGTCGTTCAGTAGGGCACGTGCAATGGCAATACGCTGTTGTTCACCACCGGAAAGTTCATGCGGAAATTTAAACCCTTTTGTTTTCATGCCCACTTTTTCAAGAACGTTCAACACTTGGGCGTCCATTTTTGTTTTGTCCGTCCATCCGGTAGCCTTCAGGACAAATAGCATATTTTGATTGATGTTACGGTCCGGTAGCAGTTTAAAATCCTGAAATACAATTCCCAGTTTTCTACGTAAAAACGGAATATCCTTTTCTTTTAAGGTTTTTAAGTTGAACTCAACGATATGGCCTTCACCTTTTTGTAAAGGTAAGTCACCGTACAAGGTCTTCATAAAACTACTTTTGCCACTTCCGGTTTTACCGATCAGGTATACAAACTCTCCTTTTTCAATCTTTAAACTTACTTCGCTCAATACCAAACTCTCTTTTTGAAATATAGAGGCATCCTTAAGTTCCAAAACAATCTCTCCCATAGTGCTAATGTTGATATAAAAGTAATAAGTATCTATTGATTATAATGAACCCTTTTTCAAATTCTTTTCTTTTGCAGTGGTATTGTACATACTTAGGAACAGTTTTTGCCGTTATCACATGTGATAACCGGTATATTTAAATAGTAACAGAACACTATGTTTAAAAAAATCACCGCTTTCTTTCCAATGGTATTGGGTATGGTTGTTTTGGCAACTGCCCAAGAGACCAAGATTTATACACATGAACAGAAAGCTTTTCAAGACGCCTTAGCGCTATACAACAACGAACAGTATCAAGCGGCACAGACCATTTTCAATAAGGTCAAAGTGTCTGCCAAAAATGAGGAGACAGCTGCCAATAGTGCCTATTATGCGGCCAATGCGGCAGTACGGTTAAACCAAATTGGTGCGGATAGGTTAATGGAGGATTTTGTTGAAAAATACCCTACTTCCACAAAACGTAATTCTGCCTTTGCAGATGTGGCGGAGTATTATTTTCAAACAGGAAAATATCCCTATGCTTTAAAATGGTACAACAAAGTGGACCAAAGTTCTCTTTCTCGAGGGGAAATGGACAAGTTCAACTTTAATTATGGCTACTCTTTATTTTCATCAAGAAAGACCAAAGAGGCAGAAAAATACTTGGAGAAAGTGACTACGTCACCCGTATATGGTTCGCAGGCAAAATATTATTTAGGCTATATTTCTTATCAGCAAGATGATTATGAAACGGCCAATGAACGTTTTGACCAAATTACAGATCAAGATGTATTAGAGGAAAAATTGAGCTATTACCAGGCAGATATGAATTTTAAGCTGGGCAAGTTTGAGGAAGCTATTGCCCTTGCCAAAAAGCAACTGCCAAAATCTGATAGAAAGGAAGTTTCCGAGCTTAATAAGATTATAGGAGAAAGCTACTTTAACCTTGATCAATATGAAAATGCTATTCCGTACCTAAAAGAGTACAATGGTAAAGGCGGTAAGTGGAGCAATACGGACTATTACTATCTAGGGTATGCTTATTATAAGGGCGGCGACTATGCCAATGCCATTGCCCAATTCAACAAAATTATAGGTGGTACCAATAGCGTTGCACAAAATGCATATTACCATTTGGCGGAGTGTTACTTAAAAATGGATAAGAAACAGGAAGCGTTGAACGCCTTTAGAAATGCCTCTCAAATGGATTATAGTGCAGAAATACAGAAAGATGCATTTCTTAATTATGCACGCTTAAGTTATGAGGTAGGAAATGCCTATGAAGCTGTGCCTGCTGTGATAACAAATTATTTAAAAACTTATCCTAATGATGAACATCAGCAAGAAATGCAGACCTTGTTGGTAGATTCCTATATCACTTCAAAAAACTTTGCGGGTGCTATGCAACTGTTAGAAGAAAATAGGAACTATGCCAGTAAGACGGTTTATCAAAAAGTAGCGTATTACAGAGGTATAGAGCTTTATATGGAGGGGGATTACAATGCGGCTTCGGAAAGTTTTGGGAAATCGCTTTCAAGTGCAGAGGATATGTTGTTCAAGGCAAGGGCCAATTATTGGAAGGCCGAAGCGGATTATAATAGTAACCGATTTGATGATGCGGCATCCGGTTTTATGGCATTCAAGAATAATCCGTCAGCCCAAAACACAGAAATGTATGAGGATATAGATTACAATTTGGCCTATGCATTTTTTAAGCAAAAAGATTATAGTAATGCCATTACCTATTTTGGCTCCTTTGTAAAGAATAGAGGAGTAGAGGTAGAAAAATTACATGATGGTTTTTTAAGGTTGGGAGATAGTTATTATGCCACCAGTAAATATTGGCCGGCAATAGAAACTTATAATAAGGCTTTGGAACTGACAGGGCCAGAGAAGGATTACGCGGCCTACCAGAAAGCCATGAGCTATGGTTATGTAGACCGTAGCGCCAGTAAAATTGAAAGCCTGGAGATGTTCGTGGCACAATATGCACGGTCAAGTTTTAAGGACGATGCACTTTTTGAGCTGGGGAACACCTATGTTGCCCAAGGCAAGGAGAGTGACGGATTGGAAGCTTACGATCGTCTGATCCGTGAATATAGAGGTAGCTCATTGGTACCGCAGGCCTTAATGAGACAAGGGTTGGTAAATTACAATGCCAATAGAAATGATGCAGCCTTGGCCAAGTTTAAAACGGTTGTTCGCGATTTTCCTAAAACGCAAGAGGCCATACAGGCCGTTGCAACCGCCAAATTGGTCTATGTAGATTTGGGTAGGGTAGATGAGTATGCAGAATGGGTTCGCGGTCTTGATTTTGTTGATGTAACCGATGCGGAGTTGGACAATGCTACCTTTGATGCTGCACAAAAACAAAACCTTGATAGAAATATAGATGCTGCCATTCGTGGCTACGTCAATTATATACAGCAATTTCCTAACGGACTGCATGCCCTGGATGCCAATTTTAGTTTGGCGCAATTATATTTTGGAAAAGGGGAAAAAGATAAAGCGCTGCCCTATTATAAATATGTGGCTGACCGTAGTACAAGCGAGTATGCTGAACAAGCCTTGACAAGGGTCTGTGAGGTTTATATAGGAAATGATGATTATGCCACGGCAATGCCCTATTTGTTAAAATTGGAAGACCAGGCCAATATTCAACAGAACAGAACATTTGCCCGCTCTAATTTGATGAAAGGATATTATAAGCAAAAAAATTATCCAAAGACATTGGAATATGCGGATAAGGTATTGGCCACTGCAAATATTGATAATCGTATAAAGAGCGATGCCCAAATCATGATTGCACGTTCTGCCATTGCAACCAATAATGAATCCAAAGCAAAGTCCGCTTATGCAGAGGTACTCAAGATTGCATCTGGGGCCACGGCTGCAGAGGCACTTTATTATAATGCATATTTTGAAAACAAGGAAGGGGCATTTGAAAACTCTAATATCGCCGTTCAAAAATTGGCCAAAGATTATGCCGCTTACAAAGAATGGGGCGGTAAAGGTTTAGTGTTAATGGCTAAAAACTATTACGCCCTTAATGATGCTTACCAGGCCACCTATATTTTGGAAAGCGTTATAGAAAACTTCACCCAATATCCAGAAATCGTGGAGAATGCCAAAGCGGAACTGGCCATTATCAAATCCAACGAGGCAAAAAGTAACTCATCTGTTGATCCTAACTAAACATTACGTACACCGGTAAAAGAACATTTATGTACAACAAACATATATTAACACTTATATTTTTAACCCTTGGCTTTCAATTGGGCTTTGCTCAGGAAGAAGAGGAAAAAGACTTGGGTACAGAGACCGTAACGGTTACCAAGGCCTATACACCAACCGTATCAGATGCCTTTAAAATTAAATCGGTTCCCAATTTGAACGATTCTATCGTACTACAGAAAAAACCTATTACCTATAGCATTTTTTCGGTACCTGTTGCATCTACATTTACACCTTCTAAAGGAACGGCGTCTACCGTAGAGAAATTACCACCACCACAATTGTTTAATTCATACGCTTCTTTTGGAGCAGGAAATTATGGAAACGTGTTAGGGGAATTTTATACCAGTAGAACCATTAATAGAGATGAAAATTTTGATGTTGGCTTCAATCACTTGTCCTCACGTGGCGGTATCAATGACGTAGAATTGAAAGACACGTTTTATGATACTAGGTTAGATGCCTCATTTGCCAAACGCGATCGTGATTTGGATTGGGGAGCGGCCATTGGCCTTCAACATCAATTATACAACTGGTACGGAATTCCTGAAGGGGAATTTAGTGCAACCGATTTGAGCGGGATTGATGAAACCCAGAATTACTTTATGGGTGAGGCTGGTGCCCATATCAACGTAGAGGACGCTTATTTTAAAAGAGCTGATATTAAGTATCGTAGATTTTTTGATGCATTTAGTTCAGGGGAGAATAGGGCTATTCTTAATACGGGTTTTGAATTTCCTTTGAATGAAGAGGCATTTGCCATAAAGCTTAAGGTTGATTATGTTGGGGGTACATTTGCCAATGATGGGTATAACCCTACGGTAGATTCAGCACCAATTGACTACAGCAACTTACAGGCAGGTATTAATCCGGCCTTAAAAATGCTTCGTGATGATTTGTCTTTAAATTTGGGAGTGAACGTGGTGTACGGAATGGATTTGGAGAATAGCGAAAGCAACTTTTATATCTACCCGGCGGTAACGGCATCCTATAGATTGTTGGATGAATCTGTTATTGCGTATGGTGGTGTAACCGGTGAGTTAAAACAAAATTCGTATTATGATTTCGTAGAGGAAAATCCCTTTGTGTCCCCTACATTACTTATTGCGCCTACAGATAGTCAGTATAATGCCTATGTAGGGTTTAAAGGTCAGTTATTGCCAAATTTAAGTTATAACATTAAGGGGTCTTACGCAGCTGAAAATAGAAAACCACTATTTATATTGAACCCACAAGAGGATTCAAGAAGTGATGATAACGGATACTTTTTAGGCAATTCATTTAGGGTGTTTTATGACGATATAAAAACGCTGGGCATTTTTGGGGAGCTTAACGTAGATGTGAATCGTAATTTTACCTTAGGGGTTAATGCTGAGGTATATGATTATTCTACGGAAACGGGCAATCCGGCATGGAACCTGCCTAATTTAAATGCTTCCTTGTTTATGGATTATCAAATAGGAAAACAATGGTATATGGGCGCCAATCTCTTTTATGTTGGTGAAAGGGAAGATTTTTCTAGTACTACAAATTCAGGTGCGGCCGTTCCACAACCGGGTATAGATACCCCAATTACCTTAGAGGGTTATTTTGATGCCAATGCACATGTAGGATACCGATTTAATGATCAACTTTCTTTTTTTGTTAAAGGTGCTAACTTATCAAACAACCAATATCAGCGTTGGACCAATTTTAAGGTTCAAAGTATTCAAGTCCTTGGTGGCGCCACGTATAAATTTGATTTTTAAACACTTTCATATTCTTTACAAACCGCAAATCCTTGAGAAAAACTTGGATTTAGCGGTTTCTTTTTTTTAATAAATTTTTAACAATTGGATTAAAACCTTACACACCTAAGCTCGTAGGTAAGGGTGCCCAACTATTAATTAATATAATCCAATTTAATATGAAAAGATCAGTTTATTTATTTGCAATGTTAATTACATTGTTATTTGTAGCATCATGCAGTGATGATGATACTATAGAAGTTGTTCCACCAGCAGAAACCTGTGACGATGGAGTCATGAACGGTGACGAGACCGGTGTTGACTGCGGTGGTTCTATGTGTGAGCCATGTGAGGACGACATGACCGTTCTAGGTCGTAGAACAGAACTATTTGTCACTAACAATGACAATGGTAATATAACTAAATACAGCATTACAGGAGATTCTTTGGTGACTTTGGTGACCACATCTACCGCTGCAGAAGGTATTTATTATGATGCTTCTTCAGATGTTGTTGTGCAGGCATCTAGGTCTGCGTTGTTATTAGAAGCTTTTTCAGACGTATCTACACTTACTGACGGTACCACGGTAACTGCTGCCGGTACAGGAACTGCAGATTTGGAAAGCCCTAGGGAATTGGCCGTTAACGGTTCTTCCTATGTAGTGGCGGACAATGGCTCCAATCAATTTTTCGTGTACGAAAAAAGCGGTAACGATTTTTCTTTAACGAATACGGTTGAAGTTCCTTTCCCAGTTTGGGGAATTGCCTTTAAAGGAGATGATTTATATGCTGTAGTAGATACAACAGGAGATTTAGCTGTATTCTACAACTTTCTTTCCAATACTACTGATGGTGTTTTAAACCCATCTAAAAGAATTACCATAGAAGGTATTGTTAGAACACATGGTATTGTATATGATGGTTCTGATGATGTTATGGTATTGACGGATATTGGTGATGCTGCCAATGCCATTGATGATGGTGGTTTTCATGTTATTTCCGATTTTTCTTCCAAATTTGATGCGCTTTCTGACGGTGAATTATTACCGGTAGGAATGCAGGTGCGTGTTGCCGGACCATCTACATTAATGGGTAACCCAATTGATGTTGCCTATGATTCTGAGACAGATGCAGTTTACATTTCGGAAATTGGAAATGGAAAGGTTCTAGGATTTACTGAAATAGGTTCCGGTGGTAATTTGGCTCCTTCGTTTAACAAAGATTTGGCGTCAGCATCTTCAATTTACTTTAGTAGTGATGAAACTGATGGCAATACAGGTGAGTCTACAACCGCACGAACTACAAACTTATATGCGACCAGTACTGCCAATGGTAATGTTACGGTCTATGATGCTAACGGTGTAACTTTGAAAACGGTAGTAACCGGTTCAGATTCTACTGAAGGTATTTATTATAACGCCATGAACGATGCATTGATACAAGCTTCAAGATCAGGTATGGCTTTGGAGTATTATGGTTCTTTTGCAGCAGTGACCGATTTAGCAAATGTTGTAGCCAATTTCACAGGTGGTGCTGATTTGGAAAGTCCTAGGGAAATTGCTGTTTTTGGAAATAAAGTGGTGGTTTCCAGTAATACGGAGAACAAGTTCTATGTGTATGAATACAATGGTTCAAGTTTTAGTTTATTGAATACCTATGATGCCGGTTTTAATACTTGGGGCATTACATTTATGGGTAACACCCTATTAGCTGTAGTTGATTCTACGAGCGATTTGGCGGTGTATGAAAATTTCTTGACTGCCAATAGTGCAGATGGGGCCATTACCCCAACCAAAAGAATTACTATAGATGGTATTGTTAGAACACATGGTATTGATTACAGTGAAGCTGATGATGTTTTGGTTATGACGGATATTGGTGAGGCTTCAGATGCCAATACCGATGGTGGTTTTCAGGTAACTCAGGATTTTTCGGCAAAATTGGCCTCAATTGAAGATGGGGGTACCTTGGCACTTTCTGATCAGACCAGAGTGGCAGGTTCCATGACCGAGATGGGTAACCCAATAGATGTAGCGTATGACCATTACACAAAAACGGTTTTCATCGCGGAAATTGGTAATGGTAAGGTTCTTGGATTTTCAGATGCTTTGAACGCAAATGGTAATATTGCTCCAGCGGTAAGCAATGATCTTGAGTCTGCAGCATCATTGTACTTATACAACAACTAAAGGTTTTTGGTTAGGTTTTGGATTGTTGATAATGCCCTTCCCATTTTGGGGAGGGCATTTTTTGTATGTGATACTAGGAAAGCCCTATGGGTACTTTTTAGTATTTTAGGCTTCAGTATGAGCCTATGCCAGTAAATAATCTACTTAGATATATAGTTGTGCTGCTGCTATTTTTTGGCGGTACACGGGTTCATTGCCAGAATATGGTACGCAATCCAAGTTTTGAAAACTATGTAAAATGTCCGGTAAAATTAGGAAATCTTGCTCAAGATGTCACAGATTGGACGATGCCTACGCTGGGCTCCACAGATTATTTTAATGGCTGCAGTACGGCCATGGGTACGCCCAAAAATTTTAATGGAGAACAAGCGGCAGAATTTGGAAAAGGCTATGTGGGCTTTTATATGTTTGCCCCAGATGATTATAGGGAATATATACAAGGTGCATTAACAGCAACATTGCAAAAAGGGGAACGATATACGGTTACATTTTTTGTTAGTTTGGCAGAACGATCAGATTTTGCCGTAAAACAATTTGGTATACGTTTTTCAGAATTTCCGGTAACGGTAGAAACAACCAAAGTGCTATCCAACATGCATTTTTCCAAAATAGATGGGGATACCACCAACAAGCTGGAAATTAAATATTCAAAATTCTTTGATGATGAGGTAGAATGGGTCAGGCTTTCAAAGGAATTCGTTGCAAACGGAACCGAAAATTTTATAATCATCGGTAATTTTTACAATAATAAGCGTACACAGAAATATCAAACCAAAAGAAAACTGACCAATGGGTCTTACTATTATTTGGATAAGGTAATGGTTTCACCAACCAAAAGTATAGACCGTTCCAATGTGAATTATGAACTGGATAGTGTATTGGTCTTTAAGGATGTTCATTTCAATTTTAATAAAAGTACGTTTAGAACGGAGTATCAAAAAGAATTGAACACTATGGCTGCTTACCTTACAGATAATCCAAATTTAAAAATTACCATTACCGGCCATACGGACGCCCTTGGTACGGAAAAATTCAATAAGGAGCTTTCTGTTATGCGTGCGCAGCAGGTAGGTCATTTTCTTATGACTAAAGGGGTTGACAAGGATAGAATAAAAATTTCTGGTCATGGTAGTGCCCGGCCCATAGCTACCAATAACACAAAAGCCGGAAGATTACTCAACCGGCGTGTAGAATTTATTTTGAAAAACTAGTTAGTAATCAGAATATGATGTTGGGTATAATAGGTCTTTATCCAGTTTGTTCATATTGTTCTGATATTTTTTCATAGATGAAATTTCCTTCCATTTTGGTGAGTCGCCAAAATTTTTCCACAAAGCATCTCGTTTATTCATATCCGTAAATGTGGTCATGTACATAAGGTTGGGCATACGGTCACCTGAAATTACTTCTGCATAGAACACGGCGTTAAAGCCTAATTCGTTAAAAAGTGTGACTTCACCGCCTTGGTTGAACATGTGTACCTTGTTCTTATATAATGCCTCTGTAGGAGATTCATAACTTCTAAGTTCATATACCCTTTCTTTTCTTGGACCTTCCACCGTGGTAGGCTTCATTTTGGGCATATCCTCAAAAGCACGCATTAAAACTGAATTTATGCGTTCGTAAGGCGGATTGTCAAAGCTGGCATTGATGTAATCCGCCCCCTGTGTCAAATGCGCTTTGTCCAATGCCAATAGTTTTTCTGTACTTTCAAACTGGGCCAAGGTTTTATAAGGTATCAAGATAAATATTTTATTGCTGGGCCTATATTTATCATTATGCATTTTAAATACACCAACATAGGGGATGCCCATTCTTTTTAAAGCAGGTATATACGCTTTTTCCAAATATTGGTCCATTCGTTTTTCTTGGTGCGCATCTTTTATAGTATAGGTTTTAAGTTCGTAAAATTCTCTGTCTTGCCCGTACGCGGTATAGGAACAAGCCATAATAAAGATTGCCGTTAATTGTAATAATGATTTCAAAGTTTTCATAGTTGAATTGAGTATTTTTAGATTTAGAAAGTTAGGTATAAATTCTTAGATCCAAAATCAACACAGTTTTAATTTATGGTAACTATAATTTAAGTTTCCTTTGGTCATTAATTTTATGGGCTAATGTGTATAGCGTATTTTTACGGCCAGCAACCAACCTATGTCTAAACACCTATTTCAAAAACCTTTAATTGATCCCGCCAAGAGTCCCATTTTTTATGGATATATTATACTTTTTATAGGAACAATAGGAATTTATTGCAGTATACCGGGACAAACCATTGGAGTATCGGTATTTACGGATCCGGTGAAAGATGCATTGGGGCTATCCAGAAATCAGTTCAGTAATGCGTATATGATCGGTACTATTGTCAGCTCTTTGGTCATTGGTAGGGCAGGCGTTTGGTTTGATGTTTATGGGGCAAGATATGTTGCCTTTTTTGCAGCTATTTCTTTAGGGGTTACATTGTTCTTATGTTCATGGTCTGCGGTAATGAGTTCATTTTTAAAGGAGTTCTTGTCCGTTGATACATGGTTGGTGCCTTTTGCATTGATGACCGTATTATTTTTTATGCTTCGTTTTGCGGGTCAGGGCGTGTTGACGATGGCCTCAAGAAACGTGATTATGATTTGGTTTGACAAGAATAGGGGTAAGGTCAATTCCGTTAGCAGTGTTGCCCTTTCTTTTGGGTTTTCATCCTCGCCCATTTGGATCAATGGTTTAATAGAAGGGTACGGTTGGTCTCTAACCTGGCAATTTTTAGCGGTAGGGTTATTGTTGTTCAGTATTTTAATATTTGTTTTTTACAAAATCTCACCTGAAAAACATGGACTTCTTCCAGATGGTGTTAAACATTTGGATAAGGAGGAGGAACATAAAGTTTCTGCGACCAAACAATTTACATTGAAAGAGGCTAAAAAAGAACGTGCTTTTTGGATGTATGGACTAACATTGGCTTTTAATAGTTTTTTTATTACCGGTCTTACGTTTCACATTGTATCAATTTTCACCATACAAGGATTTGTAAAGGAAGATGCCATTTCAATATTCTTACCGGGCTCCGTTGTAGCTGTATCTGTATCAACATTGTTTAATTTTCTTAGTGATTACTTGCCCTTGAAACTATATCTCTATTTAATGTTATTGGGCGGTGTTTTGGCCTCTTTAGGATTCTTGCTGTTGTCTACCCCGGTGGGGGTACCTATGTTAATTGCCGGCTTTGGAACACTTGGTGGATTTTTTGCTGTATTGAACGCAGTGGCTTGGCCACGTTTTTTTGGAAGGGCCCATTTAGGAAGTATAACCGGTAAAATAATGAGTTTCTTGATATTGGCCAGTGCTTTGGCACCAAGTATCTTTAGTCTTTGTCTTTCTACTTTTGGCTCGTATAAAATGGTTGGGTTTTTAGGTTTGGCCTTTTTGCTTTTTTTGGCTATTGGATCTTTGAAGGCTAATAACCCCCAATAATGTTTTTTTAAAAACCTACTTTTTAATTCTAACCTATCGGTTTTATAGGTTTTTATAAGTGAATAGAGACAGTAAACTATTAGGAGATTTCATTGTCTTTTGTATTATATTAGTGTTTTATTGTAGGAAAAGGTAACGATGGTATTGGGTTAAAATAATTTACTACCATCTTAAAGAGTAACATATGAATGATATAATAGAGTTTTTGCAGAAACTTTTTGACACATCAGATTGGCCGCCAAGATGGGTCTGTGGTAAATGGAGCGATTTTCATGGATGGTTGTACGTAGGTAGCGATGTGGCCATATGGTTGGCATATTTTATCATACCCGTAGTTATTATTTGGTTTGTACAGAAAAGACCTAAGGTCCCTTTTTTACCGGTTTTTTGGCTTTTTGCTGCGTTTATAATCCTTTGTGGTGCCACTCATGTTCTAGATGCCATCATATTCTGGTGGCCGGCGTACCGGTTGAGTGCTCTAATACGGTTTTTAACGGCTATTGTTAGTTTTGCGACCGTTTTTGCCCTAATACGGGATTTGCCAAAATTATTGGATGCCAAGGCACCTAGTCCTGTTGATGATATTGAAAATTCTAGATTAAAGATGGAACTGGAGGAAAAGGATGCGGAAATAGCTCAGTTGAAAAAACAATTGAACATATAGGATTAGTATATGCCCATTCAAAAAACAACACCTCCTTATTTAAAAAATATCATTTTGTTTACCATTGCCCTTGTAATAGCGGCAGTAATTTACATTGTTGATATTAATGTTCCTTCAAGTATTGCCATAGGAAGTATTTACAGTTTGGTTATATTGTATAGCTGGATCTTGCCCACCAAACATATATCTATTCATATAGGGGCCCTATGTACTGTTTTAATTATTCTAGGTATGACGGAAAAATCCACGTCCTTGCCTCAAGGAAGCTTGGAAGGTTTCAATACGTTTATATCCATAATTGTAGTATGGGTAAGTGTAACCTTAGTGTCTGCGGCTAAAAGCGGATATGCAGGTTTGGAAAAAGTTCTGTCCCAGTTAGAAAATAAAGTTTACGATAGGACTAAGGCCTTATTAAAGAGCCAGAAAGAACTGGAAATAAGTGAACGTATCTACAGTTCATTGTATGAAAATTCCAATGAAATGTTGGCAAGTGTCAATATGGATAATGAAGTAATGAGATGTAATGAAACATTGGCAAATAAGCTTGGTTATACCAAGGATGAGATTTTGGGTAGGTCAGTTCAATTTTTACACCAAGAGGAAAGCATTTTTAATTTAACGAACACCCTTAAAAGTTTTAATGAAGGGGAAAATATTAAAAATGTAGAACTACAGTTGAAAACAAAATTGGGCGAGGTCATAGACGTTATACTAAATATTTCATTATCAAAGGATTATGGTGGAAACATAGCTTTGAAGCAATTTAGTTGGACCGATATTTCAGAACTTAAAAGGATAGAGAATGAACGAATTGCCTATGCGGAAACATTGGAAACAAAGAATAAGGAATTAGAACAGTTTGCATTTATTGCTTCCCATGATTTACAAGAGCCATTACGTACGGTAACCAGTTTTTCAGAGTTGCTGGCAAAAGAGTATTCAGCACAATTTGATGAAACCGGTAAGGATAGCTTAAATTTTATATTACAAGCTACAGGAAGAATGCAAAATTTAGTAAAGGCCTTGTTGGATTATAGTAGAATAGGAAAGGATGCAGAAATGCAAGAAATTAATTTTTTGGACATCATAGAGGAATTAAAAAAGGATTTAAGTTTAAAAATATCGGAAACCAATACCCATATTGAATATGATGTTATGGATGTACGGGTAATGGGTTTTAAGAATGAGTTGCGTCAACTTTTTTTAAACTTAATTTTAAATGCTATTAAATTCAGAAAAAAAGGAGTGCATCCTATTATAAAAATTAGATCCCAAAAAAAGGAAAAACAAATTCAGTTTTGTATAGAGGATAATGGTATTGGTATAGCCAACGACCATCAAGATAAAATATTTAAGATATTTAAGAGATTGCACTCACGTAAGGATTATGAAGGTACAGGTATTGGTTTGGCCCATTGTCAAAAAATCATAGATTTGCACAGAGGCAAAATTTGGGTAGAATCTTCCTTAGGTAAAGGAAGTAAATTTTTCTTTACGCTTAAAACATAACCATTATGATACCATTGAAAAAGAAATTAAGCTGCATCTTATTAATAGATGATGATCAAGCTACCAATTATATTCACACACGTGTAATCAAAAAGGCAGCGATTACGGATAAAATTGTTGAATTGGAAAGCGGATATGATGCCATTAAGTATTTAAACCAAACCGATTTTGAAGCCTATCCCAGACCGGATATTATTTTTCTTGATATTAATATGCCCGGTATGGATGGTTGGGAGTTCTTGGAAGGTTATGAAAAATTAAATCCAGAACAAAGAGGGAAAATTATATTGGTTATGCTGACCACATCCTTAAATCCTGATGATAAAAATAGATCGGCTACTATTTCTACCATTGACGGATTTAAAAATAAACCGTTGACCCATGAAACGCTTCAGGATATTATTGATGAATATTTCGCTGACCATAAATAAGTACGGACAGGAATTGTTGTAGTCAATCTTAATTGAGGATAAAATCAATAATGTATTTTTTAACTTCATTTATTAGGGGGTAAACCGCTTATCTTTACATAAAAACATTCTTATGGATTTAAATTTGGCAGTTTTAATAGATGGAGACAATATTCCTTCTGCATATGTAAAGGAAATGATGGAGGAAATTGCCAAATATGGTAACCCTACCATAAAGAGGATATATGGTGACTGGACCAATCCGCGTTTGGGAAAATGGAAAAATGTATTGTTGGAAAATGCAATTACACCCATTCAGCAATATGGCTATACCCAAGGTAAGAATGCAACGGATTCGGCAATGATTATTGATGCTATGGATATTTTATATTCTGGTAAGGTCAACGGCTTTTGTATTGTTAGTAGTGATAGTGATTTTACCCGTTTGGCAACTAGGCTTAGAGAGGCTGGTATGCAAGTATTTGGAATTGGGGAACGTAAAACGCCTAACCCTTTTATAGTAGCTTGTGATAAGTTTATTTATATAGAGATACTAAAGGGTAGATCAGAAGAAGAATCTATAGATACTAAAAATGAAGCCCCAACCAATAAAAGTACCGTAGATAAAATTACCCCAAAGGCCTTACGATTTATTGCTACTACCATAGATGATGTGGCAGACGATGATGGCTGGGCGTTTTTAGGTGATGTAGGTAGCTTGCTACAAAAAAAACAACCTAATTTTGATTCCCGCAATTATGGCTTTCAAAAATTGACCCCTTTGATCAATTCTATTCCTCATTTTGAGATTGAACGCAGGGAAGATTCTAAGGGGCGTAAAAAACTTATTTACGTTAAGATCAAGGAAAAAAAAGCTCCAAAATCTAAAAAGTAACCATACGTATTGCCATCGTAGCATTTTATAAGGCATTGGGCATGTAAAATATTATGTTAAAACTTGCGTTTTAACTTCATAATTGAATGTACAGACCAATGCTACTATCGCACACCGTTATTAAATTTATTTTTTTACTACAAGTTTGGACAGTCGCACCACAGGTAGTTAATGATAGTCTAGGTTTAGAGAAAAAGGATTCCATTGATCATAATGAGTTGTATTCGCCAGACACTGCTTTGGGGGTATGGCGCTTTTCATTTGGGAGCGAAAGTATCAATGAGGTATATAAGGACGGCGTGTTGTTCGTAACCAAGCAAAATGGTAAATATGATATTGCCATGAAATTTAAAAACGGAATTTTAACGGGGCAAGATGTCGTCATCAGTGAAGACTCCATTAAATTCAATGTTAATATTGATGGCTTGGAAAGGGTTTCCTTTGTACTTCTTTTAGACGGTAATCGTATTATGGGCCAAAGTTATTCTGCAAAGGGCGCAAGTAAGATTTTTGGGGTGCGCCAAGTGCCTGTGCGTTAAAGATTTAAATCTTATTTAAAAATTACTTAGTTTTCAATTTTATTTTAACATCTTTATAGTTGTTAAAAAGTTATTGTAGAACTAAACTTTCCAATTTTGAAAAAGCTCTTATTGCCTATTCTTTTCATTGCTTTATCTGGATGCGAATATTTTAAGGAGAAGGTTGATTTAATTATTGTAAACGCCAATGTGTACTTGGTAGATGATAATTTTGGTAAAGCCCAGGCCTTTGCTGTTCATGATGGTAAATTTTTGGCCATAGGCACAAACGAAGAAATTAGGGACGTATATACTTCTGATCAACTTATAGATGCGGACGGTAGAACTATTACACCGGGGCTCATTGATGCCCATTGCCATTTTTATGGTCTTGGACTTAACCAACAGATCGTAAACCTTGTTGGCACAACTAGTTTTGAGGAAGTGCTACAAAAAGTTCAGGATTTTCATGCCGCAAATCCAAAATCGTTTATAAGAGGTAGAGGGTGGGACCAGAATGATTGGGAGGTTAAAGAGTTCCCGACCAAAATGGAATTGGATACCCTTTTTCCAGATATTCCTGTGGCATTGGAACGGGTAGACGGGCATGCCTACCTGGTCAACCAAAAAGCGCTGGATATGGCGGGGATAGATTGGAGTACCAAAGTAGAAGGCGGGGAAATCCAAAAAAAATGGAAGAATGGGTTTTCCGGGATTACCGGGGTATTAATTGATAACCCAATGGGGTTAATTGATAGTATAATGCCTTTACCGACTAAGGAAGAAAAAATTCAGGCATTGAAAGATGCGGAGCGTATTTGTTTAAATCACGGACTAACCACCGTAAACGATGCCGGGATAGATAGGGAAACAATAGAACTTATCGATAGTTTGCAACAAGCAGGAGAATTATCCATTAGGGTATATGCCATGGTTAGTAACAATAAGGAAGATGTTGATTATTTTATTAATAAGGGGCCGGTAAAAACGGATCGGTTAAATGTACGATCCGTAAAAGTTTATGGTGATGGGGCATTGGGCTCTAGAGGAGCAGCATTGAAAAAGCCATACAGCGATTTACCTACACATTATGGGGCTATGGTAACCTCTGTGGAGGAATTAAATCGTTTGGCCAATAAATTGGCCATATCAGAATATCAAATGAACACACACGCCATTGGTGATTCTGCAAATATTACTGTTTTGCGGGCTTATAAGAAAGTGTTGGAAGGAAGTGAAGACAGGCGCTGGAAAATTGAACACGCCCAGGTGTTGGAGACAACAGATTTTGACCTTTTTAAGGAAGGTATTATCCCTTCTGTGCAACCTACACACGCCACAAGTGATATGTATTGGGTAGATGACAGATTGGGCGATCGGGTAAAAGGGGCATATGCCTATAAGACATTATTGGAAAAAGCAGGAATGGTGGCTTTGGGTACGGATTTTCCAGTGGAGGATGTAAGTCCTTTTTTAACTTTTTATGCAGCGGTAGGTAGAAGGGATACTAAAGGGTATCCAAAAGACGGTTTTCAAATAGATGAAGCGTTGACCAGGGAAGAAGCATTAAAAGGTATGACGATTTGGGCGGCATATTCAAATTTTGAAGAGCATGAAAAAGGTAGTATTGAACCGGGGAAATTTGCCGATTTTGTAATTTATAGCGAAGATATAATGACTGCCCCATTAGAGAATATTCCGCATATTCGTGCAGAGCAAACTTTTGTAAACGGTGTAGTACGATAAAAAAAGCCCGGTTAATTTTTAACCGAGCTTGTTCAATTTTATGTATTCAAGATTAAATTTCTATAGGAACGGCAACTCTAGTTTTGTCCCATCCCATAACCATATGGGCTCCACCTTCAACTTCTTTAAAAGCAATTGAAAACTCTTCAAGAGAAGCAGCATCGGATCCATTAGGAATTTTGACACGGGCAACATCTGCACTTTCGTCATAAAAATAAGAACCCCATTGGTTTAAGTTTTTGTTCAGAATTACGGTCCATTCTTTTTCTCCAGGAATGGTAAATAAGGCATAAGTACCGGCTTTGATATCTTTTCCGCCAAATTTTACATCCTTATAGAATGTAATTTCAGGAGCTTCATTGGCTCCGGTCCTCCAAACTTTTTCCGCTGGGGCAAGTTCTGCCATAGAACGGCCTTTAAGTTGTGGTCTACTGTATATAATACGAACGGCTTTATCAGCTATTTTGTAATCACTGGGAAAAGCGGCCATATCCATCGGACTTTTATCAATTCCGGAGAAATCTTGCGCTGTGGATACCGTTGTCAGTAATAGCGCGAACATACATGTTGTAAGTAAAATTAGTTTTTTCAAAATAGTATAATTTAAGTGCCCTAAAATTAAGTAGATTTCGCAAGTTGACTTGGTAAAAAGAGGTTAAATTTTAAAAAGTTACATTTCGCCATAATAATAATGGTAATTTCTTCAATATACTATCATATTAAATAAAAAATTAATTTTATTATTACAATATGTAAGTATAATTGAATTATATGTTTGTTAATTGAAACTATAAATAGATATTTGTTTTCGAAATGTTATAATAATTAGATTATGTGTGGAATTGTATGTGCATTTGATGTTAAGGAAAGTACCGATGTACTTAGGCCTCAACTTTTAGAAATGTCAAAAAAGATTAGACATAGAGGTCCGGATTGGAGTGGTATCTATGCAGATGATAAGGCCATTTTGGCGCATGAGCGTTTGGCAATTGTAGATCCAGCTTCTGGAAAACAACCATTATTGAGTCCTAATGGTAAATTAATACTAGCTGCCAATGGTGAAATATACAACCACAGAGAACTTAGAAAGCAGTTTGAAGGAAAATACGATTTTAAGACCGAGTCTGATTGTGAGGTTATATTAGCGCTTTACCAAGAAAAAGGGGTCGACTTTATTGATGAAATGAACGGTATTTTTGGTTTTACTATTTATGATGCTGAAAAAGATGAATATTTTGTTGCTCGTGATCATATGGGGATTATTCCTTTATACATGGGTTGGGATAAAAATGGTACATTCTATGTAGCTTCAGAATTGAAGGCTTTAGAAGGTACATGTACCAAAATCGAGTTGTTTCCTCCAGGGCATTATTTACATAGTTCTGACGGGGAACTAAAAAAATGGTATTCCAGAGATTGGATGGAGTATGATGCCGTAAAGGAAAACGAGACCAGTATTCAAGAAATTAAAGAAGCACTGGAAGCTGCCGTTCACAGACAGTTAATGTCAGATGTTCCTTATGGTGTGTTATTGTCTGGTGGATTGGATTCTTCGGTTACTTCGGCAATTGCTAAAAAGTATGCTCAGAAGCGTATAGAGAGTGGAGATACTGCAGATGCCTGGTATCCACAATTACATTCATTCTCCGTTGGTTTAGAAGGCTCGCCAGATTTGGCTGCCGCACAAAAAGTGGCTGATCACATTGGTACCGTACACCATGAAATTAAATTTACCATTCAAGAAGGTTTAGATGCTATTAAAGATGTAGTGTATAACCTAGAGACATATGATATTACCACAATTAGAGCTTCTACGCCTATGTATTTAATGGCACGTGTTATTAAATCTATGGGGATAAAGATGGTATTGTCGGGTGAAGGTGCAGATGAATTATTTGGAGGTTATCTATACTTTCATAAAGCGCCTAACGCACAAGAATTCCATGAAGAGACGGTACGTAAATTGAGCAAGCTTCATATGTACGATTGCCTACGTGCCAACAAATCATTGGCATCTTGGGGTATAGAAGGCCGTGTGCCGTTCTTGGATAAAGAATTTATGGATGTTGCCATGCGTATTAACCCACAAGATAAAATGATCAACGGTGAGCGTATGGAGAAATGGGTGGTTCGTAAAGCCTTTGAAGATATGTTACCAGAAAGTGTGGCATGGAGACAGAAAGAACAATTTTCTGACGGAGTAGGCTATAGCTGGATCGATACTTTGAAAGAGGTTGTAAATACAGAGGTGTCCGATGAGCAATTGGCAAACGCTAAGTTTAGGTTCCCATTACAGACACCTACGTCTAAAGAGGAATTTTACTATCGTTCTATATTTGAAGAGCACTTCCCATCAGACGCTGCTGCATTATGTGTGCCACAAGAAGCTTCTGTAGCTTGTAGTACCCAAATAGCTTTGGAGTGGGATGAGGCGTTCAAAAACATGAACGATCCATCTGGTAGGGCTGTAGCCAACGTACATGATGATGCTTACGTAACCCAATAAGTCAACATCAAATAAAAAAAAGCCCGTCCAAAACAATTGGACGGGCTTTTTTTATCAATCCTACCTCATTATAGGGCATCTATAAAATTCTTCAATTCTTCTTTAGATTCACCTGTTTTTTCTTGTATTCTACCAAGTAGTTCATCTGATTTTCCTTCGGCATAGGTAAGATCATCATCTGTAAGGTTGCCGTATTTTTGTTTTAGCTTACCTTTTGCAATGTTCCATTTTCCTTTAAATTGTTCTTCATTCATGATAACTTGTTTTAAGATTATACTACTAAGGTACAGGCCATATGTAAAATAAATCTTAAAAAAAGACCTTGATGGTCAATAGTGTTTAAATTGTATTCAATACAGCTCTTTCTTAGGTGAAAATGTTAAATTATTATCAAGGGAAAACGTTCTGTTTAACAGCTTAATAACAGATAGCCAATCCGTAAATTCTTTTTGAGGGGGAAGTGGCATTTATTCTTTTTTGCTTCATCCGGACCCAGACTACGTAAAGTTTAGGAATGATTCAATGATTATTTTCGATGATTAAATTATGATTGTAAATTTTCCACAATTATTGTTGATAACTTACTGATGCCCAATAACCAGAAACATTATATTCTATGGGGTATTGCGTATATTTGTAGGATTGCAAAATTTGAAGTAAAACAACCTTAATTTTATGAGCGAAGAAGCAAATAAGAAAAATTATTCGGCAGATAGTATTCAGGCCTTGGAGGGTATGGAGCACGTACGTATGCGTCCATCCATGTATATAGGTGATGTTGGGGTCCGTGGTTTGCACCATTTGGTATATGAAGTAGTTGATAACTCTATTGATGAGGCTATGGGCGGTCATTGTGACAGCATTAGCGTGATCATCAATGAAGATAATTCCATTACCACTAGAGATAACGGTAGGGGTATACCTGTTGACTTACATAAAAAAGAAGGGGTATCTGCATTAGAGGTTGTTATGACCAAAATTGGTGCCGGTGGTAAGTTCGATAAAGATTCTTATAAAGTTTCGGGTGGTCTTCACGGGGTTGGTGTTTCTTGTGTAAATGCACTTTCCGATCATTTGACCGCTACGGTTTTTAGGGACGGTGTTATTTGGCAACAAGAATATGAGCGTGGTAAAGCCTTATATCCGGTTAAAAGAATTGGTGAGACAGAGGACAGGGGTACAGAGGTTACTTTTCACCCAGATAATACCATTTTCACACAAACTATTGAATATAGTTATGAAACCTTGTCCAACAGAATGCGTGAGCTTTCTTTCTTGAACAAAGGGGTAACCATAAGTATTACGGATAAGCGCCAGAAAGATGAAAAGGGTGAATATGTTAGCGAAACGTTCTTTTCCAATGAAGGACTTAAGGAGTTTGTCAAATTTCTAGACGGCAATAGAGAATCGCTTATACAAGGGGTCATTGCCATGGAAGGGGAAAAGAACGATATTCCTGTGGAAGTTGCTATGATCTATAATACGAGTTATACAGAAAATCTGCACTCCTATGTAAATAATATTAATACCCATGAAGGGGGTACGCATTTATCTGGATTTAGAAGAGGTCTTACTTCTACCTTGAAAAAATATGCCGATGCTTCTGGTATGTTAGATAAGCTGAAGTTTGAAATTCAAGGAGATGATTTCCGTGAAGGTTTAACGGCTATTGTATCTGTTAAAGTTTCCGAGCCTCAATTTGAAGGACAGACCAAAACCAAATTAGGTAACCGTGAAGTTTCTTCTGCGGTAAGTCAAGCAGTGTCAGAGATGTTGACCAATTATTTGGAAGAACATCCAGATGATGCCAAAACCATTGTACAAAAAGTAATTCTTGCGGCTCAGGCTAGACATGCAGCTTCTAAAGCGCGTGAGATGGTTCAGCGTAAGAATGTGATGAGTGGTGGTGGTCTACCTGGAAAATTATCGGATTGTTCTGAGCAGGATCCAGAAAAATGTGAGATTTTCCTTGTTGAGGGAGATTCGGCAGGTGGTACGGCCAAAATGGGGCGCGACCGTAATTTTCAGGCCATTCTACCTTTAAGGGGTAAAATTCTGAATGTGGAAAAGGCCATGCAGCACAAAGTTTTTGAAAATGAGGAAATCAAAAACATGTATACCGCCTTGGGTGTAACTATTGGAACGGAAGATGATAGTAAAGCCTTGAACCTGGATAAATTAAGATATCATAAAGTAGTCATTATGTGTGATGCCGATGTAGATGGTAGTCATATTGAAACTTTGATATTGACGTTCTTCTTTAGGTATATGAGAGAGCTAATTGAAAGTGGTCACGTATATATTGCAACCCCACCTTTATATTTGGTCAAAAAAGGTCAGAAAAAGAGATATGCTTGGAGTGATAAGGAACGTGATGAAATTGCGGATAGCTACAGTGGTGGCGTAAGTATACAACGTTATAAGGGTCTTGGTGAAATGAATGCCGAGCAACTATGGGATACCACAATGAATCCGGAATTTAGGACCTTACGTCAGATACAAATTGATAATGCTACGGAAACGGACCGTGTTTTTTCAATGCTCATGGGCGATGAAGTGCCGCCAAGGAGAGAATTTATTGAGAAAAATGCAGTGTATGCAAACATTGACACATAGAAAATACCGATTACACAACAAAAACCTGCGTCTACAGCGCAGGTTTTTTATTTTTAACTAAAATTATAATTATGAAAAAGTTACTTTCTATTTTATTCTTGGGAATGTCTTTGAGCCTTATGGCACAAAGAGATTTTAACGATGTGTTCGCGGCAGGTGTGGAAGATGCAGAGCAGTTTACAACGGATTATATGGAGCCCTTATCAGAAAGTGTAGTGTATAGTTTGGCCACAGGTTGGTACAATACTGCAGATGCCAAACCCCTTGGCGGATTTGAAATTTCAATCATAGGTAACATTACGGGCTTTAAAAACAAGACCGATAAGAAAACCTTTATCCTAGATCCTAATGATTATCAAAATTTGGACTTTGTGGATAATCCAGGAACGGCAAGAGCTGTTTCCACAGCCCTGGGAGATATTACCGGTACAAGGGTCTTTGTAGAAGGTGAAGTTGCTGGTTTTACCACAAGAAAAGAATTTACCTTACCAACCGGACTGTCTGGTGAGGGTGTAGATTTTATACCTTCTGGCTATGTACAAGCCAGTGTGGGATTAATAAAAGGTACAGAAATTAAGGCGCGTTTTTTGCCTAAAATGGAATATGAAGATGCATCGGTAGGGTTAATAGGCTTTGGTCTACAGCATGATTTCACCAAATTATTACCCGCGGATAAAGTATTGCCGGTAGCCATCTCTGCAGTTATTGGATATACCAACATCTCTGGTGACTATGATTTGGAGAATGTAAATATTGCAGAAGGTGAAAACCAACGAATAGAATCTAGCATCAATAGCTGGAATTTTAGTGCCGTGGTATCTACCAAACTGCCTATTATTAATTTTTACGGTGGCTTGGGTTACGTTTCAGGTAAATCGGTAACAGATGTACTGGGTACCTACAGGGTTACGGAAGGTCCTTTGGAATCTGAGGAGTTTACCGACCCCTTTTCCATAACCAAAAAAGTTAGTGGCGTTACCGGTACTGTGGGTACCAAGCTTAAACTAGGCTTTTTTAGACTTCATGGGGAATATAATTTAGGTGAATTCAATACGGCTACAATCGGTATAAATTTCGGGTTTAGATAGTAAAGCTTATAATATAAAAAGGTCTTAAATAACATGTGAATGCTTTGTTGAACTTATTTTTTGTGTTAGACGTGAAAAGTTAGTACTAAGTACAAAGTATTAAGTACATAGTAGAGCGTAAAAGTGTTTAGTACAGAATAATGTAGTTAAATCATCTTGTTTTTGAAAGTATGAAATAGGATTTATAAGAGTTTAAGTTTGAGTCTGAATTTGAGTTTATCTTTTGTTTTTTAAATTTATTTTCTTTAACCAACAACCAACAACCAACAACCAACAACCAACAACCAAAAGTCAATACGGCAAACAATACATAAAATGGATCACCTATAATAAAAAAGCCTGCCTAGATTGCTCCAGACAGACTTTTTCCCATGGCCCTGTTAAAATCGTTTATTCCCTTACGGCCAGCGTACTTCCCTCGGTACTTTCAAGGTAAGTCGTGCCATCATCGGCTTGTATTATGGTAAGGATATGGGTAGGTTTTCCTTCAAGGCCTCTATACTCAACAGTATAGGTGTCTCCTTGTCTGGACCAGTTAAAATCTGTTTTTAAGGTAATGTTAGAACCATTTATTTCATGGTATCTACCTAAGTATACATCATTGAAAATCCATTCTTTACGGATGGTTTGTTTAGATGAATTTTCTGATGGTGTAATTTTAGATTGAGACCATATTCCAATAATGGGATCATTGTTCTGTTCTATTCTAGAACAGTTGGCCAAAAATATGACGGCACAGATAGCCACCAATGAGAGGAACTTTTTAGTCATAAGTAGGTTAAGTTTTGTTGGATTTGGGATCCACAATTATTAACGCTATGCTTTTTACCTTATTACTAAAATTCGATGTACTGCATCAATTTTCCGATTTCTTCGTTGAAGTGTCTTTTTTTTTAACAACATGTGCATTTTATCGATGTTTTTACAACCTCCTTTTCGGAATTTAATACGGTGTTCCCAACTATAATTCGTCAATAAATACCTATTTTTGAGCTGATAAAATCAATATGTTAAGATGGATCGGTTCCATTTAATAAATACTAATTCATAAAAATAGATATACATGAAAGTTACAGTAGTTGGTGCGGGCGCAGTAGGTGCTAGTTGTGCAGAATACATTGCCATCAAGGATTTTGCTTCTGAAGTGGTTATTTTGGACATTAAGGAAGGATATGCAGAAGGAAAAGCAATGGATTTGATGCAAACGGCATCATTAATGGACTTTGACACTAAAATCATAGGCAGTACAAATGATTATGCAAAAACTGCTGATAGTCATATTGCGGTAATTACTTCCGGTATTCCAAGAAAACCAGGTATGACTAGAGAAGAGTTGATCGGTATTAATGCGGGTATCGTGAAAACGGTTTCCAGTAATCTGATCAAACACTCACCTAATGTTATCATTATAGTAGTCAGCAACCCAATGGATACAATGACGTACTTGGTGCATAAAACTACAGACCTGCCAAAGAATAGAATTATTGGTATGGGCGGTGCTTTGGATAGCGCACGATTTAAATACAGATTGGCAGAGGCTATGGAGGCTCCAATTTCTGATATTGATGGTATGGTCATTGGCGGCCATAGTGATAAAGGTATGGTGCCTTTAACTTCTCATGCCACTAGAAACAGTATTCGCGTTTCTGAATTTTTATCTGATGAGAGATTGGAACAAGTTGCTGCCGACACTAAGGTTGGTGGTGCTACTTTAACAGGATTGTTAGGAACAAGTGCATGGTATGCTCCAGGTGCTGCTGTATCCTCTATGGTACAGGCCATAGCTTGTGATCAGAAAAAAATGTTCCCTTGTTCTTCCTTGCTAGAGGGTGAGTATGGTCTTAACGATATCTGTATAGGTGTACCGGTAATTTTAGGTAAGAACGGTATTGAGAAAATTGTTGATATTCCGTTAAGCGATGCAGAAAAAGCTAAAATGCAGGAAAGCGCCGCTGGTGTTACAAAAACTAACGGTCTTTTAGAATTATAGAATATTTTATTCATTTTATAGAAACCCTCCATATAATATATGGGGGGTTCTTTTATAAGTTGATAGGCATCAGTTATTTATTGTAAGAAATAAACTGCCAAGTATCATCTTTCTTTTTATATTTGCCGCATGAATGCAAAATGGTGCGTTAGTACTTTAATTATTATTCTAGCCGTTCTAGGGCTAAGTCAAGGGCCGACCAAAGCTTCTAATCAGCAAATTTCATTACAATTTACAGATGTAGAATTAGCTTCGGGGAGTGCTCATGAGGAGGTTTTGGCAGCAATTACCAAAAAGTTGCATACCCTAGGGGTAGAAACTATTGAAATTGTAGAAAATGATGGTGCGCAATTAAGTATTCGTTATTATAGTCATGTTGATGCTAATAGTGTAAAAGCTTTTCTTACACAGGAAAATACACAAGAACATTCAAAAATTCAGGATAAATTACCATTAGACGTTCCTGAAGAGAAAATCCCTGAATTGTATAATCTTGTAGTTTATGACCTTCAACAGCCAGGAGATTCTGTTGTTTTCTTGAACGGTGCCTTGGTTTCAATTCAAAAACAGGAGAAAAAAGACACTATTGATCCTGTTAAATTAAATTTCGATAGTAAGATTGTCTTAGAACTGGCAATTGTTGAACATACAGCTTTTAAAATCAATCAGGATATTGCTATTGCAATAGATCAAACTTCACAAATTATTCCAGAAGTAAGGGCAGGACCTTACTGTAATGGTATAAGTTAGACCATTACATAATAAATAAGGGGTGTTTCTATTTTTTTTAAAAAGTATTGGCCCCTAAAAATCAAAATCTTAATCAACACACATAAATAAATTATTAAAATGCAAAATAAAGGACTTATAAAGCTTTTTGCTTTATTATTCGGGTTAGTTAGTATTTACCAGCTATCCTATACATTCGTTACCAGCAAGGTAGAAAAAGAATCTACGGTGTTTGCTGCTAATCAAGTTCCTGAATCTGAGGAAAACTATATTACCGAAAGAGAACAAGTGGCTATGCGTTATTTGGATTCTATTGGCGATAATTCGGTTTTAGGATATACTACCTATAATGAAGCTAAACAGAAGGAACTAAATAAAGGTCTTGACCTTAAGGGTGGTATTAACGTAACCTTACAGATTTCCGTAAAGGATATTTTAAAAGGTTTGGCCAACAATACAAAAAACCCTGTCTTTAATAAGGCTTTGTCAGATGCAGATATAGCGGCCAAGAATAGTGATGACACATACTTAGATTTGTTTTTCGAAGCATTCGACAATATTAAGGGAGATACCAAATTGGCTTCACCAGATATTTTTGCCACGAAGAGTTTGGTAGATGCAAATGAAATAAATACGCAAATGTCAGATGATGAGGTTAAACCGATCATCAGGACTAAAATAGATGAATCTATCGTTTCTGCCTTTGAGGTATTAAGAGAGCGTATAGATGGTTTTGGTGTTACACAGCCAAATATTCAAAGAGAAGGTAATTCTGGCCGTATATTGGTAGAACTACCAGGAGCTAGGGATATTGCCCGTGCACAAGAGCTTTTGTCAAGCACTGCTCAATTAGAGTTTTGGGAAACCTACAAACAAAGCAATCCTAGCTTTAGTACGTTTTTGATCCAAGCCAATGAAAAGCTTAAGGAAATCGTTGAAGTTGAGCGTCCAGAGCCTATTAAGGAAGAGACGGAGCTTGATTCCCTTTTGTCTGATGTTGCTGCCGATTCGTTAGATTTGGCGACGCAAGTTAATCCATTATATGAATTATTGATACCTGCCAACCCAGGAAGTAATGCAATGTTCCGTGCTGCGGTAAAGGATACGGCTACTATTGGATCATATTTAAGAATGCCGGAAATTAGAAGGCTTTTACCTGCAGATATACAATTCACTAAATTCTTATGGCAAAGACCGGCAACAAAAGATGCCGAGGTCATTGATCTTTATGCTTTAAAGAGTAACAGGGAAGGAACTCCTAGAATGAGTGGAGATGTTGTTAGTGATGCTAGGGCAGAGTTTGATCAGTTCAATGACCCTGTAGTTACCATGACCATGAACAGTGCAGGTTCAAAACAATGGCAAAAATTGACTAGTGATGCCAATATCAACCAAACAGGTATTGCCGTAGTGTTAGACAATAAAGTATATACAGCTCCTGGTTGTTCAGTTGTAGGGGGTATTACAGGTGGTAGAACAGAAATATCCGGAAACTTCACCATAAATGAAACCAAGGATATTGCTAATGTACTTAGGGCAGGTAAGCTTCCTGCTCGTGCAGAAATCATCCAATCAGAAATAGTTGGTCCGTCATTAGGACAAGAGGCAATAGACAGTGGTTTTATGTCATTCTTGATTGCTATGGCCATTGTTTTATTGTGGATGATCGCTTACTATGGTAAAGCAGGTGCATTTGCGGATATTGCTCTATTGTTAAACATCCTATTAATATTTGGAGTATTAACAAGTTTAAATGCGGTACTTACCTTACCTGGTATTGCCGGTATTGTATTGACCATTGGTATGTCTGTGGATGCCAACGTTCTTATTTTTGAACGTATTAAGGAAGAACTTGCAAAAGGTAAAGGTAAGAGTCAAGCAGTTGCTGACGGATTTGGAAATGCACTTTCCTCTATTTTGGATGCCAACATTACCACAGGTCTTACGGCAATCATCTTATTTATTTTTGGTTCTGGACCAATTAAAGGTTTTGCAACTACTTTATTGATAGGTATCATTACATCTTTATTCACGGCTATTTTCATTACGCGTTTATTGGTAGATTGGTATTTGGAAGGTAAAGGAAGAAGTCTTGATTTCTCAACTAGTTTAACCAAGAATTTATTCAAGAACATTAACATTGATTTCTTGATCAAAAGAAAAATTGCTTACGTAATCTCAGGTATTCTTGTTGCAGTAGGGTTATTTTCGTTATTCTTTGGACCAGGATTGCAACAAGGTGTAGACTTTGTAGGTGGGCGTTCGTATACGGTGCGTTTTGAACAACCGGTTAATCCTTCTGAAATTGCATCAGAATTGAATACCGTTTTTGGAAGCGGAACCAATGTAAAGACTTACGGCGAATCTAACCAAGTAAAGATTACAACTCCTTATAAAGTAGATGTAGAAGGTATTGAGGTTGATACGGAAATACAGGATAAATTATATACATCGCTTCAGAAATATCTACCGGATGGCTTTGATAAGGATGCCTTTGTATTGGGTGGTGTTGATGAAGATGCCATAGGAATTTTACAATCTGTAAAAGTAGGACCTACCATTGCAGATGATATTAAGAACAACGCATTTTTAGCCATATTAGGTTCTCTTGCGGTCGTGTTTCTTTATATCCTATTACGATTTAGAAGATGGCAATTTTCATTGGGAGCGGTTGTTGCCGTTTTCCATGATGTATTGATCGTACTTGGTGTTTTCTCCATCTTCGGTAAATTAATGCCATTTAATATGGAAATAGACCAAGCATTCATTGCGGCCATACTGACTGTAATTGGTTACTCTTTGAACGATACCGTGGTCGTGTTTGACCGTATTCGTGAAACCTTGGCAGAAAGAGGCTGGAAAGGTGGTACCAACATTAACTTTGCTATTAATACTACATTAAGTAGAACATTGAATACTTCTTTAACTACCTTGGTGGTATTATTGGCCATCTTCATTTTTGGTGGTGAATCGTTAAGAGGATTTATGTTCGCTATGATCGTAGGTGTAGTAGTGGGTACCTATTCTTCTGTGTTTATTGCAACACCAGTAATGTTTGATGCATTGAGCAAGAAAATTACATCGGGTAAGAAGTAATTAAAATTTATCTAACTCAAATAAAAAAGCCGTTCAGAAATGAACGGCTTTTTGTTTTTGTAAAATCTGTACTTATTGAATGATTCCTGTTGAGCCTTGTTCAGAAGGTATAAGGTTAAAAGTTTGTTTGGGTTTTAAGCCTTTTTCCTTCCTATGTGATACAAAAATGATGGCAGTATTGGTTTCTGCTGCAAATTTGTTGACCAAAGCGACCAATAATGCTGCGGATTCATCGTCCATTCCTGCCGTTGGCTCATCTAAAATTAATAAAGGGGGTTGTTTTACCATGGCACGTGCCGTCATGATCAGCCGTTGTTTACCCGTAGAAAGTTTGTTGAAAAAGGTATTTTTTATAGAGGTTACATCCAATATGGCCAACCATTGTTTAATAATTCTCTTTTGAAATTCTGTTGGGCGCGTATATAAGCCTACAGAATCATTTAAGCCCGAGATAAGCATATTTTCTATAGAATGCCTGCCGCTGAACTTATCGGTCATTGCTGGGGAATAATAGCCTATCTTTTTCTTGATGTCCCATACACTTTCGCCACTTCCTTTTTTACTACCAAAGAGATGTATTTCTTGACCGTATGCCTTAGGATTATCACCAAATATCATGGAAAGTATAGTAGATTTACCACTGCCGTTGGTGCCGGACAGTTGCCAGAAATCACCTTTTTTTATTGACCAATTAATATTGTTCAGAATTTTCTTGTCTCCGTATGAAATACTTACGTTTTTAAAATCAACCAATGTGTCTGGCAAATTAGGGAATTCAATACCTGATTTGGGTATGCTAATAGAGGTAAAGCTATGGGGTATTTGGTTCTCGTTGTTTGGAGAGGTATCCATTACTGAAAACTGGTCTTTTTCAATACGTGCGTAATTGGTGATAAATGAAAGTGTATCAGATTTTCTACTTGCCAACTGTATAAAAGAAATAGATTTGGAATGTTCTTCAAGTATGGTTTTAAGGTCTTCTTGAAAACCAATATCAAGATTGTCAAATGGGTTGTCCAATATGATATAGTCCGGTTTTTCCTTTAACAGATAAAATAATAAAGCTCGTTTTTGTTCTCCACTGGACATGGTTCTTAATTCCTGACCTTCATTGCTTATTATCTTTTTGTCATGCTTGTCTTCCTTGTCCATTAGTTTTTCTAGGGTGAATTGAGAAAATAGCTTTCCGGTTTTTAAAGCATACTCCTTAAGGGCTGTGGGTATTTTTCCATGTTGAAAATCTTTAATGAAGCCTTTCTTGTTGGCGTCGTTGTCCAGATATATTGCCCAATGATTCATTTATGCATGTATTCTGTAAATATGAACTTGATTATTGTGGTAGGTGGTCGTATAATCTAATGACATGCCGTTCTTTACAGCAGTTTTAATAGATGGGATATTATCTACCTGTATGATGGAAATAAGACTGCTTGCCCATTGTTTGTCAAATGCTACTTTTTTACATTTTTCGGCAGCCTCAAAAGCAAATCCTTGCCGCCAATAGGTAGGTAAAATAGAGTAGCCTATTTCAAATTCTTGCTTGCCGTCTACAACTTGTATTAATATGCCACAAAGACCAACAAGTGTATTAGTGCCTTTTAAATAAAGAGCGTTCATGCCGCCCAAATTTTTATTATAACGTTCAAAAATTCTTTGAAACTGTTCTCTGCATGCCGTTTTTGGGTCATCTGGTAAACCGGACCAAAACTGTCTGCTTAAAGGTTCTTGGTGAAACGGTAGCCATGCTTCAAAATCTGATTCCGTTACTTTTTTAAAAAGTAAACGTTCAGATTCTTCATTGAATAAAACGTATGCTGGCATTTTACAGTCTTGAAGTAGTTGGACTAATATGATTTATTTTCTACTGAAACTAATACTGTCACCAATAGAAAGTCCTAATTCTTGTGCTAGCCCGCCGTTAATTTCTAGGACGTACTTTATTGGAACTTGAGAGGACAGCCCTGTTTCATTTAGAGGTTGGGCGTTTTCTTGAAAACTGGCAATCTTTAGATTCTCTTTTATATAAATGATATCCAAGGGAAATTCTGTATTCTTCATGTAAAAAGAATGCATTCTCTCATCAGGGAAAATGAACAACATACCTTGTTTTTTTTCCATCCCTTTACGGTACATAAGTCCGGTTTGGGTTTCATAATCGGTTTCGGCAAATTCTATGTTGAACTTGGTTTTAACCGTATCGCTCGTATTTAGAAAAACGGTTAAATCCCCTTCATGGGTAAAGTTTATATTCTGGGTAGCTATTGTTTTTTTGGATTCTTCTTTGCAAGAAAAAACGAGTAATGACAGCGCTAAAAGAACAGCTATGCTATAATATGTTTTCTTGATCATTACGCGTTTTTAGGTTTTTTAAACATAAAGAAAAGACCTATTAAAATAAAAGGAATACTTAGCCACTGACCCGTGGAAAGTACTCCAAGGGATTCTTCAAACCCGCCTTGGCTCTTTTTAACGAATTCTACAAAGAAGCGCACCGTCCATAATAAAACAAAGAATAGCCCAAATAAATAACCAGCTTTATTCTTTTTGTCCGTTTTCCAGTATAAAAAATAGAGCAGGATAAAGATGAGCAAATAGCAAACGGCCTCATACAATTGCGCCGGATGACGATAGGGAATTTCTGCAAGATATTGTGAAAATTGAGGGTTGTTCTCAATTGCTGCATAGGCGGCATTTACAGATTTTTCTTGAGTGACACCCAATGCTTTTGAAGGGTGTAAATCGTCAGAGTCCCTTATAAATTTAGTGGCGAAAATAAAGTTTTCATTCACCACTTTACCGTTGATCTCAGAATTAAAAAAGTTACCCAATCTAACACAAAAGCATCCTATAGCAACAGGTATGACCATTCTATCAAAAATCCATAACATACTGAATTCTTTATGCTTTTTAGTATAAAGGTAGGTGCCAATTATAATACCCAAGGTGGCCCCATGACTGGCTAAGCCGGTAAATCCTGTAAATTCATATCCGTCAATTAATCCAAATAATAAACTACCTGTATCACTTTCCCTTATAGGTAGAAGAATTTCAAGCAGGTGGTTGGAGTAATAAGCCCAATCATAAAAAAATACATGACCTAAACGTGCGCCCAACATTGTCCCAAGGACCGTATAGATAAAAAGGGAATCTAGCTGTTCTACAGATTTTTTCTCATTAAGGAAAATCTTTTTCATTAAAAACCAACCTAAAGCAAAGGCGGTTATCCAAAGTAGATTATAGTACTTTATTTGAATGAAACCGATGTTAAAAAGTGTCTCATTCGGATTCCAGGTAATTCCTAAGAAATGCATGTGTTAAATTTTGAAAGGCTAAGATAATAAAATAGAAATCTACCTAGGCTTAAGAATGGGGAAATCGGTTTTGACGTAGGTTAAAAGAGCGTTAAGAATTAAGAAAATAGAATTTAGAATAATGAGGAGAGAAAATAGAGAATAGAGAGGAGAGAAAATAGATAATTTAAAAAGAGGGAAAATATGTTAACTGACAATATCAAAATTTCATAACCAATTAAATCTTTAATTTAAACCTGCTAATTTTTCATCTTGGGCTTGTATTTTGAACTTAAACTTTTTAAGGAACTGGGTCGTAGCCTTTACCGCCCCAAGGGTTACAACTGAAAATTCTTTTTGTGGCAAGCCATCCCCCTTTAAAAAGTCCATGTTTTTTTAATGCTTCTAAGGTGTATTGCGAGCAAGTGGGGGAGTATCTACAAGTAGCAGGAGTATAAGGTGATATGGCTACTTGGTAAAACCGAACCAACAAAACAAAAGGAGCAATAAGAATTTTTTTTAATGTGATTTTCAAATCGATAAATTGATACTGCAAATTTACTACAAAACTGTAGAAAGTAATTAAATAATAAATCCGGATGGGTTGCATCCGGACTTATGACATTAAAATGGTTTTTGTTTAGACACCTATTCTTATGGGTTCTAAATGAGATGCTTCTTCTTTGGTATATAATCTAGATCGAATCAAAAACCGAAGACCTAAAGGAATTTCCAATGAAAAGCTAGAGCCAATACCTGGTGTAACATCAACTGTTAGCTGCGTATGTTTCCAATATTCAAACTGATCTTTAGACATATGAAAGTCACAACCTTCAATTGAGCCCAAGCACACATCGTTATCATCAAGCATTAAATCACCCTTTTCAAAACACATGGGGGAAGAACCATCACAGCACCCACCACTTTGGTGAAACATAAGTTCTCCATGTTTTTCTTTTAATTGGGCAATTACCTCTGCTGCTTTATCGGTTACCAGAACTCTTTTTGTCTTCATTGTATTAGGTTTTTTAAAAGAATCCCATTTTTTTCTTATCGTAAGAGATAAGCATGTTTTTGGTTTGACGATAGTGCGACAACATCATTTTATGATTTTCTCTACCAATACCTGATTTTTTGTACCCTCCAAATGGCGCATGTGCAGGGTAAAGGTGATAACAGTTCACCCAAACTCTACCTGCCTTTATGGCTCTTGAGATTTGATATGCTTGGTGTGTGTCGCGTGTCCAAACTCCGGCGCCTAATCCGTATAAAGTATCGTTTGCAATCTCTATGGCTTCCGCTTCATCCTTGAAGGTGGTAACGCAAAGAACGGGACCAAAAATTTCTTCTTGGAAAACGCGCATCTTGTTATTTCCTTTTAAGATGGTTGGTTCTATGTAGTAACCGCCTTCTAAACCTTCGTTGTACGCTTGAGAACCTCCGGTAAGCACTTCACAACCTTCTTCTTTTCCTATTTGAATATAGCTGAGAATTTTTTCGAACTGATCGTTAGAGGCTTGCGCACCCATCATGGTATTAGGATCAAGGGGGTGTCCCATTTTAATTGCTTTGGTGCGCTCTATGACACGTTCAATAAATTTGTCATAAATACTTTCTTGCACCAGCATACGTGACGGACATGTACAAACTTCACCTTGGTTTAAAGCGAACATATTGGCACCTTCCAAACATTTATCAAAGAATTCATCATCGGCGTCCATAATACTCTCAAAGAATATATTCGGAGATTTACCGCCCAATTCTAAGGTAACCGGAGTTATGTTTTTAGATGCGTACTGCATGATTAATTGTCCGGTAGTCGTTTCACCGGTAAAAGCTATTTTGTCAATTCTTGGGCTAGATGCCAATGGTTTGCCTGCCTCAGCACCGAATCCGTTTACTATATTAAGAACTCCGTCAGGTAAAATTCCTTCTATGATTTCCATTAGAATTAAGATTCCTACGGGAGTTTGTTCTGCTGGTTTTAACACTACACAGTTTCCAGCAGCTAAAGCCGGTGCTAATTTCCAAGTAGCCATTAATAAAGGAAAATTCCAAGGAATAATTTGACCGACGACCCCTAAAGGTTCAGTAACATTTAAAGCCACGGTATTAGAATCCAATTCACTTACAGAACCTTCTTCGGCTCTTATAACACCTGCAAAATATCTAAAATGATCTACGGCCAATGGTAAATCTGCTGCGCGGGTTTCACGAATTGCCTTACCGTTGTCCCAAGTTTCTGCTCTTGCCAAAACTTCGAGATTCTGCTCTATTTTGTCTGCAATCTTTAAAAGCATATTACTTCTCTCGGTAGCTGAAGAGGAGTTCCATGAAGGAGCTGCTTTCCATGCAGCATCTATTGCCTTTTCAATATCTTCGGATGTTGATCTTGGTATTTTTGTAAATGATTTGCCATCTACAGGAGAAATATTGTCAAAATACTCTCCCTTACTCGGTGCTACCCATTTGCCGCCAATATAGTTTTCATATTGATTTTTGAATTTGGGTTTTTGAAGTACATCTTTTTCTACTGTGGCTGTTGTGCTCATAATATATGATTTAAGTTAATACTGGAAGTACGTGTATTGAGTATGCATCAATACAATACTCTAAATGTACTTCTCATAATATCAATTAGTCTGACGCATTCTACGAATAATGTGAACTATTCTATCAATAATTGATTTTATGATTTTTTTAAGTATATAATTTTGTAAATTCCTTAAAATTAAATCAATATAATTGTGATTCAGTTATCTGACAGTTTTTTAAAAGGAAGACGTTTGGAGACTATGGTCGAGAACCAAACATCCTACACGATGAACAATGCCGCCATGCATGTTTTTGAAACTCATGAGCAAGCAGCAAGTGTTCTACTGCAATTTGAACAACCTGTTTTGGCCAGTATGATCCAAGGTAAAAAGATTATGCATTTGCGCGATTATGAGGCATTTGACTTTTTACCCGGTGAATCTTTGGTATTGCCCGCCAATGAAAGTATGTGTATTGATTTTCCTGAAGCCATGGCAAAGAACCCAACCAGATGTTTGGCAATGGCAATATCTGAGGAAAAGATTAACAAGGTATTACAGTTTATGAATGAGAATATGCCTAAAAGTACCAAAGAGGCATGGGGGCTTATGGATTATAATTTTCATTTTGTGAATGATAGGGGAATCTATCAAATTATACAGCGCTTATTGTTTCTTTTTTCAGAAGACCATCCATCAAAGGATATATTCGTTGATAATATGTTACGTGAACTGATTATACGTATTCTACAGACCAACGAACGTAAAATATATAGTAATGCCACATTGGCCATAAAGAAAGAGAGTAGGTTGACCGAGGTTATACGATATATAAGAAATAACCTTCACAAATCGTTAAGCGTAGATTTTCTTAGTAAAATGGCTTATATGAGTCCGTCGCACTTTTATAGAATGTTTAAGCAAGAGTTGGGTATATCACCGGTAGAGTTCATAAATAATGAACGAATAAAACTGGCAGTAGGGTTATTGCAAGATCCCAATAGAAGTATAAAAGATGTATACCTAGATTGCGGATTTGAAAGTAGGTCCTACTTCAACAGGGTTTTTAAAACAAGACAGCATTTAGCTCCTGGCGAATACCAGTCTAAAATTCAAAAATCCAGATATTTAGACTAAAGGCTGTAAGTTGTACCGTCTTTACCGTCTTTTAGTTTAATGCCCAATGCGGCCAATTGATCACGTATTTTATCGGAAGTAGCAAAATCTCTATTTTCCCGGGCTTCTTTACGTAATTGAATAAGCAACTCAACTACACCACCCAATTTTTCTGAATCTGCGTCTGAACTACTTTTATTTTCCAAACCTAGAACATCAAACGTAAAGGCGTATAAAGTTTGCTCCAACTCCTGTTTATCCGCTAACGATATACTTTCTTTTCCCTCTTTGATTAAATTAATGTGTTTAACGGCATCGAACAATTTAGCAATGAGAATTGGCGTGTTGAAATCGTCGTTCATGGCAGCATAGCAAGAAGATTTCCATTCAGATACGTTAAAATTACTGCTACTTGCTACAGGAAGAGATTTTAATGAGTTGATGGCTTCCATTAGTTTGTTGAACCCTTTTTCAGAGGCCAAAAGTGCATCATTACTAATATCCAAAATACTGGTGTAATGGGCCTGCATCATAAAAAAGCGTACCATAGAAGGGGAAAATGGCTTACTTAAAATGGTATTCTCACCAGAAAAAATTTCACCGGGTAGTATACTGTTTCCAGTGGATTTGGCCATTTTTCTACCGTTTAAGGTAAGCATGTTGGTATGAAGCCAATAATTTACAGGAGATTGTCCGTTACTTGCCTCTGCTTGGGCTATTTCACACTCATGATGTGGAAATTTTAAATCCATTCCTCCACCATGTATGTCAAAAGTTTCACCCAAATATTTTGTACTCATGGCCGTGCATTCTAAGTGCCATCCTGGAAAACCATCTCCCCAAGGTGATGGCCACCTCATAATATGTTGCGGTTCTGCTTTTTTCCAAAGGGCAAAATCTTGAGGGTTGCGTTTATCATCTTGGGCGGTAAGGTCACGCGTATTGGCGATCATATCCTCTAATTTTCTACCGCTTAGTTTTCCGTATTCATGTTCACTATTGAATTTGGCGACATCAAAATAAACAGATCCATTGGTCTCGTAGGCAAATCCTTTGGTTAGGATATCCTTAATAATTTCAATCTGCTCTATTATATGGCCCGTAGCCGTCGGTTCAATACTTGGGGGCAGGAAATTGAATTTCTCCAATATATTATGAAAATCTACCGTGTACCGTTGTACAACTTCCATAGGTTCCAATTTTTCTAAACGTGCCTTTTTTGCAATTTTATCTTCACCGTCTTCTGCGTCATCTACCAAATGCCCAGCGTCCGTAATATTACGTACGTAACGAACTTTATAACCCAAGTGTTTAAAATATCTGAAAATCATGTCAAAGGACATAAAAGTTCTACAGTTTCCTAAATGTACGTTGCTATAAACGGTAGGGCCACAAACATACATGCCAATATGCCCTTTGTTGATAGGGGTAAAAACTTCCTTTTTCCCACTTAGGGAATTGTATACTTTGATTTCTTGGCTTTCGTACAATTGCATGAAGTTATGTGCGTTTAAAATGAGTGTTTAGAATTTTTTCAATTTTAATGTAGTCCACTTTACCTATATCGAAGAGCGCATGAACGCCTATTCGTCGTCTTTATAATTTGCTGATTTCAAGTGAAATATAATTTCCTTTTATAATGCAATTTTGTGCGTACAAAAGTTTAAAAACCAGTTTTTTAAATGTTATAATTTGTTTATCCAGCATAGCCATGAGCACTTTTTGAAACTAAACAAATTAAGCTGTAAAGATATACAATATGTGTCACTTTATAACTAAATAGGGGGATTACACAACATAAATTGGCAACATACCGATCAAGGGTTTATTTTTAAAATCCAAATCTATTTAGCCTTATGACCATGCGTGGTTTACTACTATTATTCTTTAGTCTATTGTTCATGTTAACTTGTTTTGCACAAGTTGCCCCAGATTGTAACAATGCAATCCCTATTTGTAATAATACTCCGATCAATGCCGGAACCAATGGCTATGGTGTAGATGATTTTAATGGAGCTTCTTCATCAGGGTGTTTTACACAGGCATCTGGCACAATTGAGACCAATTCTGCCTGGTACCGTTTTAGAACGGGGGAATCTGGTCAGTTAGGATTTAACATTGGGCATGATTCTGGTGAAGATTGGGATTTTTCCCTGTACAATACCACGGACTGTGGTAATTTAGGTGAGCCGGTTAGGTGTAATTATTTTGATAATTCTGATGAAAGTGATTTTATTGGGGTGGGTGTAGACCCGTCTGGTGCAGATAATATTCAATATGAAGATTGGTTACAAGTAGAGCCAGGCCAAGATTATTACTTGCTCATTAATAATTTCAGCAATAACAATTCCGGATTTTCAATTCAATTCTCGGGAACCATTTTTGTGGAATTTCCCAATAGTGCGTTAGATTGCGATATTATAGATAATTTATTGGGACCTCCAATTATTGCCTGTGATGATGATAATGTGGTTTTAGATGCTACTACGGAAAATGCAATAGGGTATGAGTGGTATATTGATTTGGGAACTGGTTATCAACGTATACAAAATGAAATTGGCCCACAGCTTTCTGTTGCGGTATCTGCAATGTATAGGGTATTGGTATTACGTCCAATGGGTAATAACATAATCAGTGAGACCCAAGTGGCCTATGCCCCGTCACCGGTTACTTATGAGGTGCAAGATGTTAATGCGTGTTTTGATGGTACGGCAATTGATTTATCTGAAAAGGATGAAGAGGCGTTGGGAGACCAAAGTCCGTTTGAATTTCGTGTAACCTATCATTCTTCAGTTGAAGATGCTATTGAGGGGATAGAGCCGTTGTCAAAAAACTATATTCCTTCAAATTTATCAGAAACTATTTTTGTTAGAACTACTTCTTTGGAAAACGGAAATTGTTTTGATGCTTCAGAATCATTTGAAATTAACAGTGTAGAACTACCAAAATTAAATTTCCCTACAAAAATATATGAATGTGGAGAAGCCCCTGTAGCTACCATTGGGGAAGAAACACCAAATTCAGCGTATAAATATGAATGGAGTACCGGTGAAACTACTCCTATGCTTACCGTAGATCAAGGTGGTATTTATACCTTATCTGTAACCAATGCTGAAAATGCTCTTCAATGTGTAACTATAAAATCTGTTGAGGTAATATTCTCCAAGCCGGCAGTTATTACAGATATTAGTATTGAATATGAGGATGATTTAGCAAATACGGTCCGCGTATTTGTGGAAGAAGAAGGTAATCTTGCCTATCAATTAGATGAAGAAGAACCACAGGATAGCGCTGCTTTTAAAGACCTACTTCCTGGAGAGCATACCATTACGGCAATAGATTTGAACGGTTGTGGAAATGATTCTAAAAAAATTGTAGTACTTGGTTTTCCAAAATTCTTTACACCAAATGCCGATGGCGTAAATGATACCTGGCATGTTGCCGGACTTAGTATTTTGGACAACCCTATTATTAGTATCTATGATCGTTATGGAAAACTGCTTCACCAATTAAATAAAAATTCAAAGGGTTGGGATGGTTCGTTCAATGGTGTCCTCCTGCCTGAATCTGATTATTGGTTTAAATTATCTTATACGGACTCCTCAGGTCAAACTACCAATGCTACCTATGTAAATAATCATTTTACACTAAAGCGCTAATCTTTAAACCGTACTATTAAAGGTGTATTTTATCGATTAAAAGCCATATTATTCGATGTAGAATACTAAATAATGTCATGTGTAGTTATTATATACGTTATGTAGATTAATAGCCACGCCATTTATGAGAACATTTATAGGTTCTATATTTTGTTTACTTTTATTTATAACACATGTAGCTGCCCAAAATTCTGCAGATTGTAGAACCGCTATTCCCGTATGTGCCGATCAGCCAATTATGGGTATTGCCGGTGGTACGGGAGATGTAGATGACTTTGATCCAGAAGTAATTCGTCAAACAGGTTGTTTGGAAAAAGGGAGTCTTACTTCTGCCAATATTGAACACAATACTTCATGGTTTGTTTTTAGGGCCGGTACAGGTGGTCAAGTAGGGTTTGATATAGAAGCATTACCTACAAACGGAAGTGGTACCCCTACGGCAGAATGGGATTTTGCCGTATTTGGCCCAGATGTGGATTGTGGTGATATAAGCAATGGTACAGCAGAACCCATACGATGTAATTATGAAGTCAATGATACACGGTTTACCGGTTTAGGGGTAAACCCTGAAAATGGTCAAGAGGGAGCGCCTTCGTTGACCGGTAGCCAGAATACATATGATGAGTATTTAGACGTTCAGCCTGGTGAGATATATTATATCTTAATCAACAATTTTGCCGATAATTTTACGGGAGAACCAGAACCTTTTATGTTGACCTTTACAGGTAACTCGGTAAATGCCAACCAAGACACAGCATTGGATTGTACTTTACGTGATGAGTTTTTAGGATTGGACATTGTTGCTTGTGAAGGTGATGATGATATTACCCTTAGTGCATTGAATTCTCCCGCTGGTGCTGCCATACAAAATGTAGAATGGTCAGTAGATTATGAAGATGATGGTATTATTGATGACACGCTAACAGGTTCTGGTGATTTCCAGGGAGAATTGGTGGTGGTTAGTCCAAATTCCGGAAGGTATTTTGCTACGGTATATGCAGATACCTCTTCTGGCGGTCCTGCTACATATAGTGACGATAGTGGGGTACTCATTACGTTTTTTGGAACTCCTATTCTAGATCGTGTAGAAACCTTGGATACCAATTTGTCCGTTGACCCGGATCAAAACAATGTTGAATTTATCGTTGATGGAAATGGAGATTATGAATATGCCATAAATAATGGTGAGTTTCAGGACGAGGCCATTTTTATGAACGTACCCCCAGGCTTAAATACGGTTATTATCAATGATAAAAATGGTTGTGGAATTACAGAGCCATTGGAATTTTTGGTTGTAGGTTATCCAAAATTTTTTACGCCTAATGGGGACGGCGTCAATGATGATTGGAATATTAAGGGAATTGAAACGTTGACCAACCCGGTAGTATTTGTGTTTGATAGATATGGAAAATTATTAAAACAATTAGGTGCTGCCAATAGCTGGGACGGAACCTTTAACGGTAGGCCCATGCCTGCTACGGACTATTGGTTTAGATTTGAATATGGTGAGACAGATGAAGGTCTGCTTGTTGCCAAAACCAGAAAAACCCATTTTACATTAAAACGTTAGAGCAATAGAATAGAAAAGGGTCATCAATTTTGATGACCCTTTCTTTTTTATACTAGTTTATACCGTTAAAAATTAATGGTATAAGTGAGTGTTGCATTTGTATTTATTCTGTCAATTGTTGCAGGGGTTGTTAAACCAGCATCGAACAAGCGCTCATCAATATCTTGCTGAGAACGACTTATGGCAAAATCTAATCTACTGCCACCAAAATTATATCCTATACCACCAGAAATGGCATTTAAATCTCCAATAGTGTTGCCATTTGCGTAAGGACTTTGCTCAAAACGATAGCCTGCTCTTAAGCTAACTTGTTGAATACGGTACTCTCCACCTAGTCTAAAGGTAGAAACCGACCCTAGATCACTTGCAATTTGTGAATTTACTGTTTGAAAGCTAGGGTCGCTGGTAGGTCGTAATTCAGTATTTGAAAAATCTTGAAATCCATAATCAAAACTCAATAAACCATTCTTTGCAAAAACCATAGCTAAACTACCGGTAAGTTTGCTTGGAGTTTTTACAGTATACGTTTCAAATACATTTATAATATTAAAATTGATAAAATTAATGTCAGAATCCGCCAAATCAGAATTGATACGTTGTGAAAAATCCTCGTTTAAACGATACCAGGTGGGGGATTGATAACTGGCCCCTAATCGTAAGTAATCGTTAAGCTTGGCTATTGCTCCTAGGTTAAATGAGAAACCATTTCCTTCAGTATCTAAAAAGCTATCAAATGTTGTATTTTGTATTTCTGAGTCGCTATCATAGCCATTTTCCGTGAACTGGTCATATCTCGTATACAGAATATTGTGAAAGTTCAGGGAAGCTCCCAAATATATGTTTTCCTTGAACTGAGAACCCATGTTCAAGGTGAATTTACTGTTATATCCGGTGGTTCTTCTAATGAAGTCTTGGTTTACCGAGCTATATGAGGCATTGCTCACGTAATCAGTATTTGCATCATCATCGTTTAAAGGATCCAGTAGACCTCCATAATATCCTAAAAAGGCTTGCTGGTCACTAAATCCTTGGCTGGCACCTATATCTAGATAGGCGTCCTCCAAAAATTCTCCTTCCTGTAAAAGTATGGAGCCAAATGGGGTTCCTTGTGCGTAATTTAAAAAATAGTTGTCTATTCCTTGGGTGCTGTTTCCAGAAGCCCTGAATTCATTATCAAAATTATTGACAACATCATAATTAAAAGCTAAAGAGAATTTTTGCCAGTCAGAATTTTGATCGGTACTTCTAAAAACAAAAGCTCCACCAATTTGGTTCAATTCCAAGTTATTGGTTTTTGTACCGGACATCGTTCCAAAATAATTGGTTTCGTTATCTACGTTATAGGAAGTACCTGATATTGTAAATAAGCTATTGTTGAAAACTGCAGAGCCTGCTGGGTTAATGTTCAATGCGGACAGATCGCCCCCGAGCGCCCCAAAAGCTCCGCCCATTGCTTGAAATCTAGCGGTACCTTGAAGATTTTCACTACTATAGCGTAGGGCTTCATTTATGTTTTGAGCATTACCAATGGCGCATAACAGTATGGTAATGAAAGTGATATATCTTTTCATAGCGTTTTTTTAAATTGTAAATGAATGTGATTAATTTCTCCTTCCGCCACTTCTACTAGATGATGAAGATCCTGATGAACGAGAGCTACTTCCACTTGAACTTCTCATAGAACCAGAACTTCTTGAACTGCTTCCGCTAGAACTTCTCATGGTCCCGGAACTTGATCTGCTGTTTCCGGAACTACGGTATGAGCTATTGGAAGAACGTCCTGTAGAATAATTTCCAGAACTTCTGTAGGATGATGTTCTTGGAGTGGCCACTCTACTGCTGGTCCTTGAAGTACCGTTGTAATACCTACTACTTGTACTAGTATTTCGAGAAGAACTGTACCTTGGTACGGCCCTAGTACTTCTACTGGTTCTATAGGCTCTGTTCTGGTCTACGCCAACTGTTCTTCTTGAGGTGGTATTACCGGAATATGTTCTTGAACTACGTGTATTGGCAGAACTACGTGCTGTAGCGGTACGGGAGGTGGTAGACCTATATCTAGGAGAATTTCCTCTTGTATTTACGTTTGATCTACCTCTTAAAGCTGTTGCTCTTGTATTGATATTGCTTCTTGTATAATTACCACGTCTTGTATTATTTACAGCATAGCTTCTGTTTACAAACCTGTGGTTTCTATTGTAATATCTATTTCCGTAGCCATAACCATAGTTATAATAAGGGTAATTCCAACCAAAACCAATGCCTGCGTATCCATAGCCAAATCCTCCATAGTTCCAATAATTCCATCTATTCCACCTATTCCATCCCCATGGGTTATTCCATCCGTAACCATAATATGGTCCAAAACCGTAATTCCAGCCCCAAAGTGGACTTGCCCAACCAAAACCGGCAACTCCCCAATTGTTCCATCCATTATCATAAAAATTTATGCTGACATTGGTGGCATTATCACCCCAACCACCATAACCTTGATAGTCGTTCTCAGTTGAATAATAATCTGTCAATTGATCGTCTTGAAGATCTTGTGTATTTGCCGTAGACGAATAAGAGTCTACATCTGTAAAAATTTCACTATCCAATATTTCATTGTATTGTGATGCTTTTTCACCAAAATAGGCACTGTAGGTACTATTTTCTTCATTTGTTGCTTGTTCAGGTTTTCTTTCTACCGTTCTAGGAGCATCATCAGAATAAATACCATCATTATCATAGTAAGAGGCCTGCTGATAAGATCCGCATGAAGCGGCTAACAAGGCCAGACCTAGCAGCATTGTTATATTACGAATTTTGTTGTGGGGTATTGAATATATCATCGGATCAAAATTATATTGTTGAACATATTAAAAATAACTAGTTTTACCCAATTATTTTATTCTAATATTCACAAAATTTGTGCCAAACTCCAGATAATGAGTAAAAATTTAACTAAGAGAAGTGATGATTATTCCAAATGGTATAACGAATTAGTAGTAAAGGCAGATCTTGCTGAAAACTCTGGTGTTAGAGGGTGTATGGTAATAAAGCCATACGGTTATGGTATATGGGAAAAAATGCAAGCTGGTTTGGACAAGATGTTCAAGGAAACCGGTCATGAGAATGCCTATTTTCCTTTATTTATTCCAAAATCTTATTTTAGTAGAGAAGCTAGCCACGTAGAAGGTTTTGCAAAGGAATGTGCCGTGGTTACCCATTATAGATTGAAAAATGCCGATGACGGTAGTGGTGTGGTTGTAGATCCAGAAGCTAAATTGGAAGAGGAGTTGATTGTAAGGCCAACATCCGAAACCATTATATGGGATACGTATAGAAAGTGGATTCAAAGTTATAGGGATTTACCTTTATTGGTGAATCAATGGGCAAATGTGGTGCGATGGGAAATGCGTACCAGATTATTCTTAAGAACCTCTGAATTTTTATGGCAGGAGGGTCACACGGCGCATGCTACGGAGCAAGAAGCCATTGCCGAAGCGGAACAAATGATGAACGTTTATGCCGATTTTGCGGAAAACCATATGGCCGTTCCTGTAATTAAGGGAACAAAAACAGAAAGTGAACGGTTTGCAGGTGCTTTGGAAACCTATTGTATTGAGGCACTAATGCAGGACGGGAAAGCTTTGCAGGCAGGTACATCGCACTTTTTAGGTCAAAATTTCGCTAAGGCCTTTGATGTTAAGTTTGCAACCAAAGAAGGTGGCAAGGAATATGTTTGGGCAACATCTTGGGGGGTTTCCACAAGATTAATGGGGGCATTGATCATGACCCATAGTGATGATAACGGATTGGTCATTCCTCCAAAATTGGCCCCAATTCAAGTTGTTATCGTTCCTATTTATAAAGGTCTTGACCAGTTGGATCTAATTTCTGAAAAAGTTGCTCCATTGGTTAAGGAGTTACGTTCAAAAGGGGTGTCGGTAAAATTTGATAATAGGGATACCCACAAACCGGGATTTAAGTTTAACGAGTATGAATTACGTGGAGTACCGGTAAGATTGGCCGTAGGACCAAGGGACTTGGAAAACGGTACTTTTGAGGTAGCACGTAGAGATACGTTGCAAAAAGAAATTGTTTCAGCGGAAGATGTCGTGGCCAAGGTTGAGTTTTTATTGGATGATATACAGAAAAATCTATATCAAAAAGCCTTGGATTACCGTACAGAGCATATTACAAAAGTTGATTCATATGATGAGTTTAAAAAGGTCTTAAAGGAAAAAGGAGGTTTTATTTCCGCTCATTGGGACGGCTCCAAAGAAACTGAAGAGCGTATTAAAAATGAAACCAAAGCAACAATAAGGTGTATTCCTATTGATGCTATTGCTGAAGATGGTGTATGTATAGTAACCGGTAAGCCATCTACAAAAAGGGTGTTATTTGCCAAAGCATATTAATTTTTTTAAAAAATAATATGTAGGTGTTGTGATAGTAAAAAATATTTGTATTTTTGCATCCGCAATTGCACAAAGTATGGTCCGTTCGTCTAGGGGTTAGGACGCCAGGTTTTCATCCTGGTAACAGGGGTTCGATTCCCCTACGGACTACTAAGCATTTTTGGATTTGTTTCCTTAATTGCTATTTTTAAGTTCAAGTATTGATTATGGTCCGTTCGTCTAGGGGTTAGGACGCCAGGTTTTCATCCTGGTAACAGGGGTTCGATTCCCCTACGGACTACTAAAAAACATTTTCAGGATTTTAATAAATCCTATAAACAAATTATAGAGATAAAATGGCAAATCACAAGTCAGCGTTAAAGAGAATCAGAAGAAACGAAGCGGTACGTTTACGTAACAAATATCAGCACAAAACAATGCGTAACGCATTGAGAAAATTACGTGCAGAAGAAGATAAGAAAACGGCTGAAACTTTGTTTCCTACTGTAGTTAGTATGATCGATCGTTTGGCTAAGCGTAATATTATCCATGATAATAAAGCGGCCAATTTAAAAAGTAAACTAGCTAAGCACGTAGCTGCTTTGTAATACAGTATTTAAAAATTTTAGAAAGCCTTCCTGATTCAGGAAGGCTTTTTTGCGTTGTATACTAATAAGACCAAGATTCTTGAGGTAGAGATTTATTGCCATCCATATTTTGGCGTTGCTCTTTTCATTGCCATGAAACCGATTATAAAACAGGTGTACATTGCGGCAATAGTCGCGTAGTGTAGATTGCTTAAACCATAGTTAATATATACATCGTAATGAAAAGATAGTAGGTACATGGTAATAGGGTAGCAACTGTAGAAAATAATTAAACCAATACTTATCCAAAATAATAAGGTGCCAATAAGGTGGCTACTTGGCACTTTGGAGGTCAAATCCTTTAAATAAGAAAGGGTGCAAAATAAAAGTATTAGGGAACCAAAAATGATAGCATAGTTTTGTGGTGCCGTATAAAAATCCTGAAACCATAGGTTAATTAAACAAACAATTAAAAATACAACGCCACCATATTTAATTATTGCTTTTTGTGTTGTGCTTGATAGTAATTCATAAAACACATAAAAAAAGTATAAATAAAAAATGATATCAAAAATGTTGAAAATTACCGTATTGTAGTTGTAAAATTCCTTTCTGTAAATGAGCTGAATGTCATCAACATCACGAACGATCATACCAAGTAATTCCGATAGTAATGTGTATGTAAAAAGTATTGGTAAATACTTCAATACAGAATTAAAATATCGTGGATATCTAGCTATAGATAACACTAAGGCCGTAACATAAAATATAAAGTAATAGTTGCTTAAGAGGTAATCCAATAGGTTTTAGCGCTTATTTTGGTTCATATATCATTGATTATTACCTAAATGCTAGTTTTCTACTTTTTAAGAAGCCAAATATGAAAAGGCTATACATAACAACAATTAATACGTTTAGTATGGAGCGTAATTCATATTGTACCCAAATCTCATATTGAGTATAGCCAATAACATATATTACAGGAAAAATAGAATAAAATATAAGTAAGGCCAAGCTTACCCAAAACATGAGGTTATGGACTTGTAAAATATCTTCGTCCAATTCTTTTTTGTCCTTAAAATAAAATATAATACAGGTAACCAATAACCAAGAACTTATGGCCAATGCATAATATAAATTGGTTTCTAATGGATTTTGGAAAAATGTACTAACAATATATGCGGTTAAAAAGATAATAAAGAATGATATAATATAATTTTTATAACGTTTATTGCGGATTAGTTGCCAATATACGTGATAAAAAAAAGCAAAGAATATCAAGGCATATATATTATAGATTACATCATTGAAGTTGCTGTATTTCACATTTTGAAAGAAGGATATTTCATCATATGTCCGCACTAAATACCCTAAAACTTCATTGAAAAAAGTATAGGCAATAATTATTGGAAAGTATTTTAATGCAGTGTCATAATATTTTTTGTATGATGCTAGCGAAACAAATAATGTTATCGCATATACCAACATATAATAATTATCCTTAATAAAAGACATAAGCGGCATGCATGGAATAAATTAGAAATCTGTTTTTGGTGGAGGTCCGCCCTGTCCAAAGTTCAATGCTAAACTTTTGCTCTCCTGTAAGTTAGAATTTAAGGAAAAATTTGGCATTATACCGGCTTGTGCTTTCTCAGAAGTGGTTACAAAACCAATTTTATCCATAGTACCATCTTTCCAATCCCTTATTAATTGAGCATTTCCATTTGCGCCAATAAAAAAACCGTAATTAATACCGCCCTTGTCCAATGTGGGAACCATGAAGATTGAATTTTGTCTTTTATGAATTACCTTTTTTCCGTTTGGAAACTTATCCGTATTGGGGTAATTAGCAAAGTATAACCTTAATTTGGTTACTTTTTTAACCCCAGCATTTTTAGCTTCTTGATCAATATATTCAATATATTGTTTAATGGTATCATAATCAAAATCAACAAATCTTCCGGCAGTAAAATCTTCGCCTTCAATTCTTTGTTGTTCATAAGGCTCTATAAGTTGTACCCTGTGTTTGGTATAATTGTCATAAATAACATCGGCCTCGTTTAAGGAAATAATATTAGATGGAGCCTCTACGATAGGGGGTACTGGCTTATCTTTTTTTGATTCTTGATTACAACTTACTATAAATAGTAATAGTAGTGTGCATAAAATAGGTAAGGTAACTGAGCTTGGTCTTTTCATTTTTCGGAAATTAAGGTTATTAATGAGAAAAATTGTTAAAAGACTGGGGGAGGTTCTTTTAGTAATAGGTTAAAGATATTAAAAAAAGTAAGGAGTGGAATTTAAAAAGGAACTAAGTGATTTAGATGATAGCATAAAAAAAAGCCCAATTTCCTGAGAAACGGGGCTTTATAATATTTTAATGACGTTTTTATTGATTCATTGTCATTAAAAACTCTTCATTATTCTTGGTCTGTTTAAAACGCTGTTCAATAAATTCCATTGCTTCCACCGGATTCATATCAGCAAGATATTTACGCATGATCCACATACGTTGTAAAGTGTTTTCATCCAATAACATGTCATCTCTACGTGTACTTGAGGAGGTAAGGTCAATGGCAGGGAAAATTCTTCTATTCGCAATTTTACGATCTAACTGAAGCTCCATATTACCAGTTCCTTTAAACTCTTCAAAAATAACTTCATCCATTTTAGAACCGGTTTCGGTTAAAGCTGTTGCAATTATGGAAAGTGATCCGCCACCTTCAATATTACGGGCGGCACCAAAAAAGCGTTTTGGCTTGTGAAGGGCATTGGCATCAACACCACCACTTAATACTTTACCGGACGCTGGTTGCACCGTATTATATGCTCTTGCCAAACGTGTAATTGAGTCAAGTAGGATAACGACATCATGCCCACATTCTACTAAACGCTTAGCTTTTTCCAACACAATATTGGCAACGCGCACATGTTCTGTTGGTTCTTTGTCAAAAGTAGAAGCAACCACCTCACCACGTACATTTCGTTGCATGTCTGTAACTTCCTCTGGACGTTCGTCTATCAATAATATAATCTGATAAACCTCTGGATGATTTGCGGCAATACCATTGGCTATATCCTTTAATAGCATGGTTTTACCAGATTTTGGTTGAGATACGATCATACCCCTTTGTCCTTTACCTATTGGAGAGAACAAATCTATAATACGTGTAGATATGGTGCTTTGACGTTCCGCTAAATTAAATTTCTCTTGCGGAAACAAAGGTGTTAAATGCTCAAAAGATACCCGATCACGTACTACTTGGGGATCAATACCATTAATTTTGTTGACCTTGATCAACGGAAAATATTTTTCACCTTCTTTTGGTGGTCGTACATTGCCCAGTACGGTATCTCCTGTTTTTAGACCAAAAAGCCTTATCTGGGACTGTGATACATAAATATCATCTGGTGACGAAAGATAATTATAGTCAGAAGAACGTAAAAAACCGTAGCCATCTTGCATAATATCAAGCACCCCTTCACTAGCGATGATTGAATCAAATTCATATTCTGGTTCTTTATATCTATTCTTAAGGTCTTTGTCAAAATTACTTTTATCGTGCTGTGCCCTAGGATTTGGTTTTTTGTTCTGATTGTTCTGGGAAGAATTCTTCTGGTAATCCTTTTTATTGTTGGCAGCTTTTGGTCTTGGTCTAGGCCTAGGCTTGGGAGTCTCCGTATTTTCTTTAGGATTCTTCTCCGCAACCTCTGTGCTTTTCGTAGCCTCTTCTCTTGTGTTCGTGTTGGTCTTAGATTCTTTGGTTGCGTCTTTTGAAACACGGGGTCTAGGCCTTGGTTTTGGCTTAGGTTTTGGTTTTTCTTCAGTTGACGGGCTGTCTTCTTTTTTTTCGGTCTTTGCGGGTGCTATGGCCGCGGCGACTTTAGGGTTGGCAGCTTGTAAGTCTAAAATCTGGTAGACTAAATCTAATTTTTTTAAAGTTTTGAATTTTGGAACTTTAAGTCCTTTAGCTATTTCCTGAAGCTCAGGTAGCTTTTTTGATTTTAAATCTGAAATCTCAAACATTAAATAGTAGAATAAATTAAAAGTAATTTGTATTGTAAGAAGTATATTATAATTTAGGGTAATCTCAAGGAATGTTTTCCTTATTGGTAGGCGTTATAACATGATAACGAAGCAATATTACAAATTATTTTGAATAAAAGGGTCATAATTTTTGAAAAGACCTGTATTTTTGCAGTGTAATGTGGTAATAAATTTATGATTCAGAGAATACAGAGTGTTTTTTTGTTAATTGTCGCCATTCTTACCGGGGTGTTGCCCTTCTTTTTAAATCTTTGGGTAGATATAGATGGTAAAGAGGTATTCGCCAATAATGAAATGATAATTTCCATATCATTTTATGCTAGCGCCGTTCTGGCAATATGGGCTTTAGTAAGTTTTAAGAATAGAAAAAATCAGTTTGTAATTAACAGGCTAAATATAATATTGAACGTTATTTTATTAGGATTTTTTGTTTACCGATCACTAAACTTATCCGGAGAAGCTTCGGTTTCTGAGAAGGGTATTGGGATGCTGATTCCAGTATTTTCTGTCGTTTTTTTGGTCCTTGCTAATAGGGCTATAAAGAAGGATGAAGATCTTGTAAAATCTGTTGATCGTTTGCGTTAAACCTAACATCTTAGTAGTATTAGTGCGTAAAACCCGGGGTAGTTTCCGGGTTTTTTTATTGGCTAAATTAGCGTTTGCCCAACTCAATTATTTCTAGGTCCTTGATATCTTCCTTATCTATAACAAAACGGAGCATAGTACGTACTTGATGAAAACCATGCTTGCCACATGCACCAGGGTTCATATGAAGTGTTCCTATTTTTTTATCCCACATCACCTTTAGTATATGGGAATGGCCACTTATAAAAATTTTTGGTGGATTTTTCTTTATTAAATCCCGTGTTCTAACATTATACTTTGGAGGATACCCACCAATATGTGTAATCCAAACATCAACATCTTCACAGAAAAACCTATTGTTTTCTGGAAACTCTTTTTGGATGATATGGTCATCTATATTTCCATGCACACCTCTTAAAGGTTTTATATTACTTATAGCATCCGTAACGGTAAGTGACCCTATGTCTCCCGCATGCCAAACTTCATCAGCCCATTCTACATGTTTAAGAATGGCCTGATCTATATAGGAGTGTGTGTCAGAAAGTAATAGGATTTTGGTCATTGCTATATTTCTTGAAAATATCCGGCGGTATTATTGCCAATTGATTACTGTAAAGGTGATGGTCTAATTGTCATTAAATCTATCCTTTTTAATACCTTTACGAAATACAAAATTACCACATCCTTTTGAGATTCTTCATTCAATTTTCATACTATGGAAAAGCGTACCACGGTTGGCAAAACCAACCCAATGCAATAACGGTCCAAGAAGTTTTGGAAAAAGCCATGACAACTATTTTAAACCAGCCAGTTGCACTTACAGGAGCCGGGAGAACCGATGCCGGTGTACATGCCAAAGAAATGTTTGCCCATTTTGATGTTGAAGACCTAACGGGTATACCCAATTTTATTTTTAGGTTGAATTCATTACTCCCCGTAGATATTGCGGTAAAAGATATATTTAAGGTTCTAGATGATGCTCATGCAAGGTTTAATGCCCTTTCTAGAACTTATGAATATCATATTACCAAGGCTAAGGATCCGTTTATGCATAATACCGCTCATTATATAAAAAAAGAGTTGAACATTGAAGACATGAACAGGGCAGCTTTATTATTGATCGGCAAGAAAGATTTTGAGTGTTTCTCCAAGTCCAATACGGAAGTTTTTACCAATATATGTGATTTAACATATGCCAAGTGGGAGGTAAACCAGGATCATCTAATCTTTACCATAACTGCTGATCGGTTTTTAAGAAATATGGTACGTGCAATTGTCGGTACCCTTATCAATGTTGGTGTTGGAAAATATGGTCCTAACTATGTTAATACCATATTAAAAAGTAAGGATCGGTCCAAGGCCGGGGTTTCTGTACCGGCAAAAGGTTTATATTTGACTTCTATTGTGTACCCCAATACTATTTTAAAGAATGGATAAGGATTCTGGCAAAGCATTTGACACTCGTCTTTTTAAACGCTTAATGGCCTATACCCAACCGTACAAGATTACGTTTTATGGGGTTGCTATTGCAGCTATTTTGTTATCCGGTTTTGCGGTTCTTACTCCTCTAATCGTAAAAAAAATTATCGATGACGCCATAAAGCAAGGAAATGAGCAGATGTTGTTGTATTTAATTATTGCAATGTTGTCCGTATTAATTGGGCAGGTAGTAAGTCAATTAGCTTTTAATTATTATGCAAATTGGTTGGGAGAATCTGTCATCAAGGATATACGTATAGACCTTTTTAAAAAAATGCTTGGGTTTAGAATGAAGTATTTTGATAATTCTTCATTGGGTGTTTTAGTAACCAGGGCGGTAGCAGATATGCAGCGTATTGGGGAAATATTCAGTCAAGGTTTTTTTGTGATTGTTGCGGATCTTTTAAAAATGGCGGTTGCGGCTGTGGTTATGATTGTCATTAATTGGAAACTGGCGCTCATAGTATTTTCTTTATTACCTATAATTTTATATGCCACCAGATTGTTCCAAAAGGCAATGAAGGTAGCTTTTACCGAGGTTAGGGCAGAAGTATCTAACTTAAATTCGTTTGTGCAGGAACGACTAACGGGTATGAAGATCGTACAGTTGTTTACAAGGGAGCAAATTGAAAGTGATAAGTTTAGAAAAATCAATGAAAAACATAAAAAGGCGTGGCTAAAAACGGTTTGGTATAATTCAATTTTCTTTCCTATTGCTGAAATTGTTTCTTCTATTACCGTTGGTCTGATCGTTTGGTATGGTGGATTACAAAATGTTGCGAATATAAGCACGGATATTGCAGGCACCGTATTTGCTTTTATCATGCTTATAGATTTATTGTTTAGGCCACTTCGTCAAATAGCGGATAAGTTCAATACGCTGCAGATGGGTATGGTGGCTGCCAATAGGGTTTTTAAAATTTTGGATACGGATAGCCAAATTGAGGATATAGGTACTATTGAAAAAGAAGAGGTTAAGGGAAATATTAAATTTGATAATGTGCATTTTGGTTATTTGGAGGATGAAGAGGTATTGCATGGTATTTCTTTTGAGGTAAAGGCAGGTGAAACTATTGCTATAGTTGGCGCCACTGGAGCGGGTAAGAGTACGATTATTAATTTATTGAACCGTTTTTATGAAATAAATTCAGGAACTATTTCAATTGATGGTATTGATATTAAAGCATATGATCTTGCCTCGTTACGTTCCCATATTGCCATAGTTTTGCAGGATGTCTTTTTGTTCGCAGATACTATTGCCAATAATATTTCCTTGAAGAACGCATCTATTGGTGTGGAAGATATTGAGAAGGCTGCCAAAGCTATAGGCGTAGATGAGTTTATTTCCAGTCTACCAGGGGGCTATCAATATAATGTAAAGGAAAGGGGAACCATGCTATCTAGCGGTCAGCGACAGTTAATTGCCTTTTTACGGGCTTACGTAAGTAACCCTAGTATTTTAATATTGGACGAAGCTACATCTTCTGTAGATACTTATAGCGAGCAATTAATTCAATTGGCTACTGATAAGATTACCCAGGGCAGAACCTCTATTGTCATTGCACACCGTTTGGCCACGATTAAAAAAGCCGATAAGATTATTGTTATGGATGCCGGGAATATTGTAGAAACGGGTACCCATAAAGAACTTTTGAAAAAGAAGGGGTATTATAGTAATTTATATGAAGCTCAGTTCTTGGTAGAGGAAGTTGCCTAAACCTCCTTCAAGGTAATAACCTGTATAGCTTAAAAATATTTAAATTAAATCTTGTTTTAACATGGTCCCTAAATGCGTTAGTGAGTCATAGGATACAAATTCACCATTTTTTATATAGGAAATTAATCCGGTTTCCTCACTGACCACCAAGCACAATGCATCGGTTTTTTCACTGATACCTACTGCGGCCCTGTGTCTTAAACCAAAACGTAAAGGAATATTACGTTCATTAGATACCGGTAGGATAACTCTTGTTGCCACCACATAATTGCCCGAAATTACAGCAGCCCCATCATGTAACGTACTGTTCTTGTAAAATATACTTTCTAAAATGGGCTGGTTAATTTCAATATTCATGCGGTCTCCTGTAGATTTAATAAATTCTAGCGAGTTACTGCGTTCAATGACTAAAATAGCCCCTGTTTTTGAGTTTGCCATTTTTTCACAGGCCTTAAGGATGGAGTCTACATCAGTATCGGTAGATATACCCTCTTGTTTCAAGAATTTGAAATGTTTTACAAAATTCCTTTTATTGGCAAAATTCGTGGACCCAATCATCAATAGAAATTTTCGTATTTCTTGTTGAAAAACAATGATCAGGGCTATGAGTCCTACTTGCATGAATGCACCCACCATACTACTAATCATTTGCATGTCCAATAATTCTGTCAATTTCCAGAATGCCCAGACAATAACAATTCCTATAAAAATATTAATTGCTACAGAGCCTCTAACCAGCTTGTAAATGTAATAGAGTAGCACGGCAACAAATATGATGTCCAGGACATCCGTAATCTTAAAGTCAATAAAATTTAAAAAATCCAATAAGTACCGTTTTAGTAAAATTAAGAAATTAGATTGCAAGAATTCAATATAAACTTAGGCATTTAATTGCTCATATAACTTTATGCATTCCCAAGCTTCCTTTACATCATGCACCCGCAATATTTTGGCTCCTTTTTGCAGGCACACCATATGCAGGGCCGTGGTGCCATTCAAAGCTTGATCCGCCTTTGTATTCAACGTTTTGTAAATCATTGATTTTCTGCTTAGGCCTGCCAATATGGGGTGTTCTGTTATTTGTAAAAGTTCTAAATGATTTAATAGCTCAAAGTTTTGCGATATATTTTTAGCGAAACCGAACCCCGGATCAATAATAATATCCTTGATTCCTAATGATTTTGCAATGTCTAGTCGTTCAGAAAAAAAAGATAGTACATCCTTTACCAGGTCCGTGTATGTGGTATGTTGTTGCATATCTTGTGGGGTGCCCCGCATATGCATCATTATGTAAGGTACGTGTAAACTGGCTACCGTTTTAAGCATATCCTCATCTTGCATTCCGGCAGAAATATCATTGATTATGGCCGCACCGTGTGTTATGCAGGTTTTGGCAGCTTTGCTTCTAAACGTGTCAATTGATAATAAGGTATCTGGAAAATTCTTCAAGACCAAATCAACAATGGGGACAATGCGCTGTAATTCTATAGACTGATCAACTTCTGCAGCTCCGGGTCTTGTGCTATAAGCGCCTAGGTCTATAAACGTTGCACCTTCTCTAAGCATTTTTTCAACTTGATGTAATACATCACGATCATCGGTGTATTTTCCGCCATCAAAAAAAGAATCTGGGGTTATATTTAAGATACCCATTATTTTGGGCTGTTCCAGTGAAATTAATTTACCCTTACAATTTATGGTCATTATCAATATTTAATAGGATTTTGTGCCATTTTCCAAGTTTAAACCTTCAATCTTGATGGTTACAAATATTTAAGCGAAATTTACACAAATTAGATAGAAATACATGCTAGAAACAGCAAAGGAATACGATCAGGTAATTCAGGTTTGCATGAATCTGTACCAGAAAAAAATGACGGATTATGGTAGTGCATGGCGAATTTTAAGATTACCATCGTTAACCGACCAAATTTTTATAAAAGCACAACGCATACGTGGCCTTCAGGAAAATGATGTCCGTAAGGTAGATGAGGGTGAACGCTCAGAATTTATTGGCATTATTAATTATGCAGTTATGGCGTTGATCCAGTTGGAGCTTGGTGTTGCGGATCAACCTGATCTAGATACCGAAAAAGCGGTTGCTTTGTATACGAAACATATTCAGATTACCAAGCAACTGATGCTGGATAAAAATCATGATTATGGAGAGGCTTGGCGAGATATGCGGGTTAGTTCATTGACAGACCTAATTCTTCAAAAATTATTACGGGTTAAACAAATAGAGGATAATAAAGGCGAAACCTTGGTAAGTGAAGGTATAGATGCCAATTATCAGGATATGATCAATTATGCCGTATTTGCACTTATACACTTAGGTTTGGAAAAATAAATCAATAACTATGAAATATTTGGTAGGAGTTATACGCATTTTTGTTGGTATACTATTTATAATTAGTGGATTTATTAAGCTGAACGACCCGGTAGGTTTTTCCTTTAAGTTAGAAGAATATTTTAGCCAAGGTGTTCTTGATCTTCCTTTTTTGACCCCTTTTGCATTGGCAATTTCTATTTGTGTGGTTATCGTTGAGGTCATGGTAGGTGTTATGCTTATTCTTGGTTACAAGAGAAAGTTAACGTTATGGACACTACTGGCTATGATAGTTTTCTTCACCTTCCTAACATTTTATTCAGCTTACTTTAATAAGGTTACGGATTGTGGTTGCTTTGGCGATGCTATAAAATTGACACCGTGGGAATCGTTTACAAAAGATGTGGTGCTATTGATATTGATCCTAGTCTTATATGCTGGTAGAAAATATATAACTCCGCTAGTAAATTCCAAAATGACATTTACGTTTCTGGGCGCTGCTTTAATAGCTTGTATTGGATATGTTTATTATGTTTTAAACCATTTACCTGTAATAGATTTTAGACCTTATGAAATAGGTAAGAATATTGAAGAGGGTATGAGCACACCAGAAGATGCGCCCAAGGCTATTTTTGAATATAAATGGAAGTTCAATGTAAACGGCAATGAAGAAATACATATAACCAATGGCGATTATCCTACCGTTAATGGCGAGTTTATTGATGTAGAGACAGAAGAAATACAAGCTGGTTATGAACCGCCTGTTCATGATTTTACAATAGAACAAGAAGGAGAGGACTTTGCCGGAACTTTATTGCAAGAACCAAAATTGGTTATGGTTATTGCTTATGATCTTAGAAAGTCTAACCTTGAAGTTTTTAAGGATGTAAAAACAGTTACTGATAGGGCATTACAAGCAGGTTATAAGGTAATTGGGATGTCTGCTTCCGGCCCTGACCAAACAGATGCCTTGGCGCTCGAATATAACTTGGGTTTTGATTTTTATTTTACTGATGAAACAACATTAAAGACCATTGTAAGGTCTAACCCAGGGGTATTGGTATTGGAAAAAGGGACTATTATGCAAAAAGTTCATTATAACGACTTGGAGCATTTAAAGTTTGATTAAAGATTAAAAAGCGAATTAATATAATTAGAATTAATAAAAAATGAGAGCAAAAATAGTAGCGGGAAATTGGAAAATGAATAAAAATTTAGCGGAAACTGAAGCCCTTTTGGCAGAATTATCCGCAAAATTACCGGATACCAATGCAGAAGTTATGGTGGCACCAACCTATGTAAATTTATCAAATGCCGTACGTGCTCTTGATGGTTCTAAAATAGAAACTATCGCACAAAATATGCATTATGCGGAAAGTGGTGCTTTTACAGGCGAAATATCTGCAGATATGTTATTGAATATTGGTATTGATACCGTAATCATTGGTCATTCTGAAAGAAGGGCCTATTTCATGGAGAGTGATGAGATTTTAAGAAAAAAGGTAACCACTGCACTACAAAAAGGCATGCGTGTAATGTTCTGCTTTGGTGAAGAATTGGAAGACCGTAAATCTGGTAACCATTTTAAATTGGTAGAAAGCCAGTTGAAAAATGTTCTTTTTAATCTTGAGCCTTCGGCATGGACAAATATTGTTTTAGCATATGAACCGGTTTGGGCTATTGGTACAGGAGAAACCGCTTCTCCGGAGCAAGCACAAGAAATGCATGCTTTTATACGTAAAACTATTGCAGAGGCCTTTGATAGTACTATAGCTACCAATGTTACTATATTGTATGGTGGTAGTGTTAAACCAGGTAATGCCGAGGAAATTTTTTCTAAGCCAGATGTGGACGGTGGTCTAATTGGTGGAGCATCATTGGTTGCCGATGATTTTGTGGCAATCATCAAGGCCATATAATTGAATAGTCCGCTAAATGTTGACATGAGCAATATTATTTATTTAGAATACCGTTTTACGGTGCAACCTCCAGAACCAGCTTCAGATATACTTATAGCCCAATTGGGTGAAGTTGGTTTTGAGAGTTTTGTAGAAGAGGATGATGCGGTTTTGGCATACATTCAAAAAACGGAATGGAATGAAAATATCCTAAAGGATGTTACTATTCTTGACCATCCTAATTTTGAGATTAACTATACCCATAAAGAAATAGCGCAAGAAAATTGGAATGCTACCTGGGAACAGAATTTTCAGCCAATAATTGTTGATGAGGTGTGTATGATCAGGGCGCCATTTCATGATTCCATAGACGTAGCGTATGATATCGTTATTGAGCCAAAAATGAGTTTTGGTACAGGACATCATGAAACTACCCATATGATGTTGCAACATATTCTGAATTTGGATGTAAAGGGTAAAACAGTTTTAGATATGGGCTGTGGTACTGGAGTATTGGCCATATTAAGCGCTATGCGCGGTGCAACGACCGTAGATGCAATTGATATTGATAATTGGTGCTACCTAAATACAAAAGAAAATGTAGCGCGTAATAAAATGGAGTTTATTTCTGTCTTTGAAGGGGATGTACTGTTATTAAATGATAAAAAGTACGACTTAATTATTGCAAATATCAACAGAAACATTTTGTTGGCAGATATACCTGCATATGCTAACGCTTTACATAAAAACGGTATTTTATTATTAAGTGGTTTTTATACGGATGACCTTAATATGATTACGGAAAAATGTAAAGAGCATTCGTTAAAATTTGAAAAAAATCTGGAACGGAATAATTGGGTTGCCGCAAAATATGTAAATTAGAACGTATTAATTTTATTGAGATGAGTATAAAAGAAGAAATTTCCGAAGAACTACTTTTAGAAGAAGAAACGGTTCAGCAAAATGAAATCGTTCTTTTTAATGATGAGGTCAATACCTTTGATCACGTAATAAATACCTTGATCTCTGTTTGTGAACATTCGCCGGAGCAAGCGGAACAGTGCTCGTTAATTGTTCATTACAAAGGAAAATGTACCGTTAAAACAGGCGAGTTTGAAGAATTAAAGCCACAATGCTCTGGTTTGCTGCAAGCGGGGCTCAGTGCAGAAATTGTTTAGATTAATGTTGGTGAATTAACTGTTGCATCCTTTTCCAAACAGAATTCGAAAAAAGTTGCAATTTTCCATTATTCTAAATACTGGCAAAACAAATCTATATCACATTATTATAAAAAAAGACAAAACCCTTCATTTGAAGGGTTTTGTCTTTTTTTAAATTGAATTAAAATTAATTTATAGGGTATTATACCAATGGTACACCATTTAATCTTTTTTCAATTTTTTTCTTTTTCACGGTAACGTCTTTCATGACATCCATTAAATTAGGATCCTTTGTCTCCTTATATATCTCATTAATGCTTAAAATAAGTGCTTTTGCCTCTCTTGACGCTTCTACTCGGTCACTAGTAGACATATTACTCATTTTGCGACCTATAAACTCCTGAGCTTTTTCAAGTAACTCCATTTGCTGTTTTTTTTCAAAGTTAACATAAAATTCAAATTACGCAATTCTTTGTCAATTGTATATACTTATAGAGCAATTAGATAATAGTATTTGTGAACATTTTAACTAAAATGGGCTAAATACATCGAATATGAGATCAAAATGTTACTTGTAAATCTTTTTTAAAATTTATTTTGTTTCATTTATGCTGTTTTTTGTTCCTTGAGAAATAAATTTAGTAATATGTACTTAGATATTAAATTATAGTTAGAATCGAGCATAAAATTTAATCTTAAATATATTTTTTAGATTAAATAGTTGTCGATTCTTTAGGATCTATTATATTCGTGTAATCGATTGCATAAAAAGATAATATGACAAATTACGAATTTAGATATGCCGCTCATCCTGTTGATAGTAGAGCATATGGAACAGATGAATTAAGAAAGGAATTCCTAATACCCAAACTATTTGTCAAGGATAGTGTACAGCTTACATATTCTATGTATGATAGATATATTGTTGGTGGTGTTATGCCAGTTGATAAGGCGGTAAAATTAGAAACGGTACCTTATCTAAAATCTGAACATTTTCTTGATCGCAGAGAGCTTGGAGTGGTAAATGTTGGTGGAAAGGGAAAAATAACGGTAGATGGAGCATCTTATGAGCTTTCTAAAAAAGAGGCATTATATGTAGGTCAAGGTGCTAAGGATGTAATTTTTGAAGCTACAGATGGGGAGCAGCCATTATTTTATATTAATTCAGCTCCGGCTCATAAAAGTTTTCCTACTAAAAAGGTTGGTGCAGATGAGGCTGAAGTAATTCAATTGGGAGATGAGAAATATGCGAACAAGAGAATACTGAACAAATTAATTGTAAATAGTATTGTTGAAACCTGTCAATTACAAATGGGGCTAACTGAGCTTTTGCCCGGTAATGTATGGAATACAATGCCGGCACATACCCATAATAGAAGAATGGAGGCATACTTTTATTTTGATGTGGAAGAAGGTCAAACGGTCTGTCATTTTATGGGTGAACCTCAGCATACAAGACACATTTTCATGGAAAACCACCAGGCGGTACTATCGCCAGAATGGTCCATTCATTCCGGTTCGGGTACTTGCGCATATTCTTTTATTTGGGGTATGGCAGGAGAAAATTTAGATTATGGCGATATGGATGTTTGTGCGCCAAATGAATTAAGATAAATGATAACTATGTTTGATCTTACTGGAAAACGTGCATTGATTACTGGAGGTACCCATGGTTTGGGTATGGCTATGGCAGAAGGTCTTGCCAATGCTGGTGCAGAACTTATCATTACTGGAACTACGCCCGCCAAAATGGACGATGCGCTTTCAAAATATAAAGAAAAGGGTTTTAAAGCGTCTGGATATATATTTGATATAACGGATGATAAATTGGCCGCAAAAAAAGTAGAGGAAATTATTACCGATGGTGGCGAAATTGATATCTTGGTCAATAACGCCGGTATCATTAAACGTGAACTGGCCACTACCATGCCTGTTGATGATTTTAGAAGGGTAATTGAGGTGGATCTTGTAGGTGCATTTATCATGTCCCAATTGATCGGGAATAGAATGATCAAAAACGGAGGTGGTAAAATAATCAATATCTGTTCTATGATGAGCGAGCTGGGTAGAAATAGTGTTTCTGCGTATGCGGCCGCTAAAGGAGGTTTAAAAATGTTGACCAGAAATTTGGCTACGGAATGGGCCAAGCACAATATTCAGGTGAACGGTATAGGACCAGGTTATTTTGCTACATCGCAAACAGCACCAATACGTGTAGATGGCCATCCTTTTAACGAATTTATTATTAACAGAACACCGGCCGCAAGGTGGGGAGATCCTAAAGACTTGGCAGGAACTGCGGTTTTTTTGGCCTCCAAATCAAGTGATTTTGTCAACGGACAAATAATATATGTAGACGGCGGTATTTTGGCTACAATCGGTAAACCATCAAATGAAAATTAATGAGTACTTCGGGAACAATGAACAATACTTATATAACAGATGATTTTCTTCTGGAGAATAAATTTTCGCAAAGACTATATCATGAGTTTGCATCTCCAATGCCAATTATAGATTATCATTGTCACTTACCTCCCAATGAAATAGCATCGGACAGAAGTTTTGAAAACCTTACCAAAATTTGGATCAATGGCGATCATTACAAATGGCGTGCTATGCGTACGTTCGGTATAGATGAAAAGTACATTACAGGAGACGTTCCGGATAAGGACAAATTTATACAGTGGGCAAAAACAGTACCTTATACCCTAAGAAATCCATTATATCATTGGACACATTTAGAATTATTAAGATATTTTGATATTGATAAACTTCTAAATCCAAATACGGCAAATGATATTTATGAAGAGGCGACTTCCAAGCTCCAGACTAAAGCATTTAGTTGCCAAAACTTGATCAATAAAATGAATGTGGAGGTCATCTGTACTACAGAAGATCCAATAGATAGTTTGGATCACCATGTACAGATTGCCAACAGCAATTTTGGGGTAAAGGTAAGTACCGCCTTTAGACCGGATAAGGCCATTTTGATAACGACAGATACTTATTTGGATTACCTTGATCAGCTATCTGAGGTAAGCGGTGTTTCCATAGATTCCTATAAATCGCTTTGTGATGCCTTGAGCCTACGTTTAGATTATTTTGAGCAGCATGGCTGTAAACTGTCTGATCATGGAGTAAGCTATGTTCCCTACCACGAATTCTCGGAAGCGGAAATTGAGACCATCTTTCAAAAAAGAAGAAATAAAAAAACATTGACCCTTGAGGAAGATGAAAAATTTCAAACGGCCATTTTATTGTTCTTGTGCAAACAATATCATGGACGTAATTGGATTCAACAGTTCCATCTAGGCGCATTAAGGAATAATAATGCCAGAATGAATCGTATTCTTGGCCCGGATACAGGTTGGGATTCTATAGGGGATTATGCACAAGCAGCAACCTTATCCAAGTTTTTAAATAGACTAGATGCCAGTGACAACCTTAGCAAAACAATTTTGTATAATTTAAACCCGGCCGATAATGAAGTCCTGGCCACCATGATCGGAAATTTCAATGATGGTAGGGTAAAAGGAAAAATGCAATTTGGATCTGGTTGGTGGTTTCTGGATCAAAAAGACGGAATGACCAAGCAAATAAATGCCCTTTCCAATATGGGACTTATAAGTTGTTTTATAGGAATGTTGACAGATTCCAGAAGCTTTTTGTCTTACCCTAGACATGAATATTTTAGAAGGGTGTTGTGCAACCTATTTGGACAGGAAATGCAAAATGGAGAACTACCGCAGGATTTTGATTTGGTAGGTGGTATTATTAAGGATATATGTTATAACAACGCAAAGGAATATTTCAATTTTTAATCAAATTACAATTCAATAAATAATGAAAAAAGTAGTCACTTTTGGTGAAATCATGCTTAGATTATCACCACCTGGATTTTTAAGATTTTCACAAGCCAATGAGTTTGATGTCGTATATGGTGGAGGCGAATCTAATGTTGCCGTATCATTGGCAAATTATGGTGTTCCCGTAGATTTTGTAACCCGTTTGCCAAAAAATGATATTGGTGAATGCGCTTTAATGGAAATGCGCAAAAGGGGTGTAGGCACCAGTAAAATTGTATTTGGTGGAGACCGTTTAGGTATTTATTTTTTGGAAACGGGCGCGGTGAGCCGTGGTAGTAAAGTGGTTTACGATCGTGCACATTCTGCAATAGCTGAAATTGAATCTGGGATGATAGATTGGGACGATGTATTTGATGGCGTTGAATGGTTTCATTGGACCGGTATTACGCCGGCAATTTCCCAAGGTGCGGCAGACGTTTGTCTAGAAGCGGTAAAAGCGGCCGATAAGAAAGGAATTATTATTTCTACGGATTTGAATTACCGGGCTAAATTATGGAAATACGGTGGGGACCGCGAAAAAATTATGACAGAGCTAACCTCATATTGCGATATCATTTTAGGAAATGAGGAAGATGCTGAAAAGCATTTTGGAATTCACCCAGAAGGTTTGGATGTACATAAAGATGGGGCAGATGTCAAGGCAGAAGCATTTTTATCCGTTTGTAAGCAAATGATGAAAAAATTCCCCAAGGCAAAAAAAGTAATAACAACTCTTAGAGGCTCAATTTCTGCATCGCATAATACTTGGGCCGGTGTGCTTTGGGATGGTAAAAAAATGTATGAAACACGCCAGTATCAGATCACGGATATTGTAGATAGAGTAGGTGGTGGAGATTCGTTTATGGGTGGTTTAATCTATGGGTTGCTTAAATACCCGGAAGATGATCAAAACGCATTGGATTTTGCAGTTGCCGCATCTTGCTTAAAGCATACCATAAAAGGAGATGCCAACTTATCAACCATAGAAGAAGTAGAGAAATTAATGGGAGGAGATGCCTCTGGTAGGGTAGCTCGTTAACAGATAACAATAGTAATGGTCGGTACGTGAAAGACTAGTATCGGCCAATTTTAAATCTAAGAAAATAAATGGCACAATATTCAAGATTGGAAGTTGCGGCGGTAATGAAGGAAACCGGTATGGTACCCTTGTTTTATCACGCTGATATAGAACTGGGCAAAAAAGTTATGAAGGCTTGCTATGATGGTGGAGCTAGATTAATGGAATTTACCGCTAGGGGCGATTTTGCCTTTGAGGTATTTTTGGAATTGAACAAATTTGCGGTAAAGGAATTACCGGGTATGATTATGGGCGTTGGTTCTATTACCGATGCTGCTGCAGCTAGTTTTTATATGCAGATGGGAGCAAATTTTATTGTAACTCCTTCTTTGCGTGAAGATATTGCCATTGCATGTAATCGTAGAAAAGTATTATGGTCACCGGGCTGCGGCTCTTTGGCAGAAGTAAATAGGGCAGAAGAGCTTGGATGTGAAATCATTAAATTATTTCCTGGCTCCACCTACGGACCTGGCTTTGTCAAAGCAATAAAGGGACCACAACCCTGGACTAGTGTAATGCCCACAGGTGGGGTAAGTACGGAAGAAAGTAATTTAAAAGGTTGGTTTGATGCCGGTGTTACCTGTGTAGGTATGGGGTCTAAATTAATTAGCAAAGAGGTACTTGCCAATAAGGATTATGCAGGTCTTGAGAAAAAAGTGGCAGATACCATGGCACTTATTAAAAAAATTAGATCCACATAAGATGATGACACGCAAGAGTATTTTAATCCTATTACTGTGCACCATAGCTTTTTTTGGCTGTGGTGTGGACAATGAAACGAAAACAATACGTCTGGGCCATGGGCTAGACGTTAGTCACTCTGTCCACAAAGCCATGGTCAAAATGGGTGAAGATTTACTTGAGCGTTCAGGAGGAAGACTTAAATTAGAGATTTACCCCAGCCAACAATTAGGTACGGAACGGGAATGTCTGGAGCTTTTGCAGATCGGAAGTTTGGACATGACCAAAGTTTCCGTAGGGGTGTTAGAGAATTTTGCTCCTAAAACCAGAGTATTGGGTTTGCCGTTTCTTTTTAGAGATCGGCAACATTCCTTTAATGTTCTAGATGGGCCCATTGGTCAAATGCTGTTGAACGAAGGTGAAAAGTATTGGCTAAAAGGCTTAGGTTATTATGATGCCGGTAGTCGTAGTTTCTACACAATGAACAAACCTATTGAAAAACCTTCTGATCTGGAAGGTGAAAAAATAAGGGTAATGGAAAGTGTTACGGCGGTTAATATGGTAAAAGCATTAGGTGGATCGCCAACTCCCATTTCATGGGGAGAACTATATACTTCCTTACAACAGGGAGTGGTAGATGGGGCAGAGAATAACCCACCCAGTTTTTATCTTTCCCGCCATTATGAGGTCTGTAAATATTATTCCTTGGATGAGCATACCGTGTTGCCAGATGTATTGCTCATTGGCACCTATGTTTGGGATAAGCTGAGTAAGCAAGAGCAAACATGGTTGAGCCAAGCGGTCAAGGAATCTGTAAAGTACCAACGTATTCTTTGGGCAGAGGCAGAGGCAGAAGCATTACGGGAGGTTCAAAAAGCAGGTGTTGTAGTAAGCAGGCCAGATAAAAGCCTTTTTGCGGAAAAAGTACAGGGCATCTATGAAAGCTATAAGGACGATGCGGAAATATACCCACTGATAAAAAAAATCCAAGAAACCCGTTAAGCTATGAGACGTAAAATTGATGCTGTTTTAAGCAAAACATTAGTTGTTATTATGGCTGTTATGGTTATTAACGTTCTGTGGCAGGTGTTCACCCGTTACGTAACAGGTAACCCAAGTTCTTTTACAGATGAGCTCGCAAGATATCTAATGATATGGATTGGTGTATTAGGTGCAGCATATGTGTCTGGAAGAAACTTACACGTGGCCATAGATATATTGCCCACGCGGCAGAACAAAAAAACTCAAAAAAAGCTGAAGGTCATTGTCACCATTTTAGTTATTCTATTTGTTTTTTTTGCTTTTGTCATAGGAGGCTCTAGATTGGTCTATATATCTTACGTACTAGGACAGCAATCACCCGCATTACAAGTACCCTTGGCCTTGGTTTATATTATAATACCTATAAGTGGACTGTTGATCATGTACTACAAAATTTCTGATTTAAATACTAAAGAATTATGATGGAGCAAATTCCAATACTCGTTTTGGTCATAAGTTTTGTTTGCCTTTTGGCCATAGGTACACCGGTTGCATGGAGCATTGCTATATCCTCGTTATTGACCATGTTGGTTAGTATTCCGGCCATGCCGGCTTTTACCACCGTTTCTCAACGTATGGCTACAGGTCTTGATAGTTTTGCATTGTTGGCCATTCCCTTTTTTATACTGTCCGGTGAACTCATGAACAAGGGCGGTATTGCTAACCGGCTCATTGCTTTTGCCAAAACATTGGTGGGTTCCTTACCTGGTGGCCTTGCCTTGATCAATGTTATAGCGGCCATGTTAATGGGTGCCATAGCGGGGTCCGCCATGGCGTCTGCTTCTGCCATGGGCAGTATTTTAGGACCGGAAATGGAAAAGGAAGGATACTCAAAGGAATTTGGTGCTGCGGTGAATATAACATCTGCTACTACAGGGTTGATCATTCCGCCCAGTAATGTACTGATCGTTTATTCCTTGGCCAGTGGTGGAGCATCTATAGCCGCGTTGTTCTTGGCAGGTTATATTCCTGGAATCATGACCGGATTGTTCTTAATGATCGTTGCGGCATTTTGGGCAAAAAAGAAAAAATATAAAATAGGTAAACGTAGCTCCTTGAAGGAAGTGACCAAAACCTTCATAGATGCCATGCCCAGTTTATTTATGCTGGTAGTGGTTATAGGCGGTATCGTTACCGGTATCTTTACAGCTACTGAAGCATCGGCCATTGCCGTTTTGTATAGTTTGGTACTTGGTTTTGTCTATAAAGAAATCGATTTTAAGAATCTACCACAAATTCTTTTAGATTCATCGGCAACTACTGCCATAGTCATGTTGTTAATAGGGTCATCCATGTGCATGTCCTGGGCATTGTCCTATGAGAATATTCCACAGGATATTAGTAGTGGATTGTTAAGCTTAAGTGATAATAAAATTGTTATACTGCTAATCATTAATCTTTTACTACTATTCGTAGGTATTTTTATGGATATGACACCGGCAGTGCTCATTTTTACTCCAATATTTTTACCTGTGGTAACCAAATTGGGTCTAGACCCGGTTCATTTTGGGATTATTATGGTCTTAAACCTCTGTATAGGGCTCTGTACTCCTCCTGTTGGCTCAGTCCTATTTGTTGGGGTAGGGGTAGCTAAAACCACCATAGAAAAAGTATTTAAACCTTTATTACCGCTATTTATAGCAATGATCGTTGCATTATTCTTGGTTACCTATATTCCTCAGCTTAGTTTATGGTTGCCTAGTCTTTTCGATCTTTAAGAGAATTATCCATTTGAAATAAAATCATGCAAAAATTAAATAGAGAAAGTGCAGGTGTTTCCGCTACGTTACCTATAAAGATTGTCCAGTTTGGCGAGGGTAACTTTTTAAGGGCTTTTGTAGAATATGCATTTCAAACCTTGAACAAAACAACCCAATTTAATGCAGGTATTGCAGTGGTGCAACCCATAGATAAGGGAATGGTGCAAATGTTGAACGATCAAGATGGACTTTATACCTTGTTCACAAAAGGTATTAAGGATGGTAAGGAAGTAGAGGAAAAAGAATTGATCACCAATATTGTAAAAGGTATTGATCCATATAAGGATTATGCCTCTTATCTAGACCTTGCCAAAGAAGAAGAACTGCAATTTATTGTATCCAATACCACAGAGGCAGGCATTGCCTATCTAGATACGGATACGCCAAATATGACCCCACCTAATTCATTTCCGGCAAAATTGACCAGATTGTTATATGAGCGTTTTAATCATTTTAATGGTGCCGAGGATAAAGGGTTAACGATAATACCTTGTGAATTGATCAATCATAATGCTGATACGTTAAAACAAATAATCCTAGAATATATTTCACTTTGGAATTTAACCGATGATTTTAAATATTGGCTATTAAAGAGCTGTTCGTTTCACAATACATTGGTAGATAGAATAGTACCTGGGTATCCACGGGATCAAATTGATGATTACAATAAACAATTGGATTATAAGGATAATTTGATCGTAAGTGCAGAGACATTTTTTTTATGGGTAATTGAAGGGGATGAGGTATTAAGAGAGAAGCTGCCTTTTCATAAGACGGATTTGGATGTAAAAATTGTAGAGGATATGCAACCATTTAGAACACGAAAAGTTCGTATCTTAAATGGCGCACATACGGCAATGGTTCCTTTTTCCTTGCTATATGGTAATGAAACCGTAAAGGAAACAGTAGATGAAGACTTTACCGGACCTTTTATAAGGTCATTGGTATTTGAAGAAATTATTCCCACTTTAGATATGGAACAAGAGGAGTTGGAAACATTTGCAAATGCTGTTTTTGACAGATTCAGGAATCCGTTTGTAGTACACCAATTGGCCAGTATTGCATTGAATTCCATCTCTAAATTTAAGGTAAGGGTACTGCCTAGCTTGTTAGCGTATGAACAACGTAAAGGTAAATTGCCAATGCGTACGGTATTTGCTTTTGCGTGCTTAATTCGCTTTTATAAAGGTGCATATAACGGTAAACAATTACCGATCAATGACGATGAGGCAATTGTTGCTGAGTTTTTGAGTATTTGGCAGTTTGATAATGTTAGGAATGTGGCACAACAGGTTTTGGCTAAACAGGCATATTGGGGCAAGGATTTAAATACTATAAACGGACTTACCGATGCCGTGGCCAATTCATTGGAAATGATTGAAAAATTTGGTGTTAAAGAAGGCTTTTTAAAGTTGAGCTAGCGATAAAAAATTCTCCATGCAAAAAAAATTGATAAAAGTACAAGAAGAAGATAACGTGGCGGTGGCCTTGGTAGATTTGGTACAAGGTGATCGGGTACAATTTAATGGTGAAGAAATTATCATCCTGTCCAATACCAAAGCCAAACATAAAATTGCAATAACGGATTTTGAAAAGAACAGTCAAATATTCATGTATGGGGTCTTGGTAGGAAAAGCATTGTACCCCATAAAAAAAGGAGATGTCCTTACTACGGAAAATATTGTTCACCAAAGTGATGTTGTTACCAAACGCACCAAATCGGTAACTTGGAAGGCACCGGATATATCCAAATGGAAGGATAGGACTTTTATGGGCTACCATAGGCCAGATGGTCAAGTAGGTACACAAAATGTATG